>JAYVQD010000043.1:0-11962 GCA_043777275.1 Nitrosomonadales bacterium | reverse complement strand
GCCAAATACGCTGAGTGCGGCGAGCATGACAGCAAGATTGCCGATTGCATCGTTGCGCGAGCATAACCACACCGAGCGCATGTTGGCGTCACCCGCGCGGTAGCGATAGAGCATGACCGCAACACACACATTGGCGAGCAGGGCTAAAAAGCCGACCGCTCCCATAGCGATCGGCTCAGGCAGGACGCCGGTTGTGGCATTCCATGCCGCCTTGGCGAGCACAAATAGGCCGAATGCACCCATCGTAAGACCCTTGAGCAGGGCCGCTCGTGCGCGCCAGACCGGAAGCATCGCCAGCACGGCAAGTGAAACGGCGTAGTTGGCCGCATCACCGAAGAAATCGACTGCATCGGCGAGCAGCGAGACAGATCGTGCTTGAAGGCCCGCTGCGATTTCGACTAGAAACATCGCGGCGTTAACCGTCAGCGCAATCCAAAGGATGCGACGATAGCGCGGATCGACTGCGGAATGCGGGGCGGGGCAGCAGTGTGCGCTCACGGATGGCGCTCCCATTCAGGATTAGTTGATGCTATTAGAAACTCTGTAGCCGCTTCAGGGTCAAGCGTTAGAATTGAACGGTGATTGGAGATCATTATGCGAATTGGGGAGCTTTCGGCGGCAACCGGTGTAGACGTCGAAACCATCAGGTATTACGAACGCGAAGGGCTGTTGGCTCCGCCAGCGCGGCAGGCGAATGGTTATCGCACCTACGGCAAGAGTCAATTGGAGCGGTTGTCGTTCATACGTCACTGCCGCGCCCTGGAAATCCCGCTGGCGGAAATTCGGCGTTTGCTGGAATTTGCCGCCCAGCCCTCAGCGGAGTGTGGCGAGATTGACCATTTAATTGATGAACACTTGCTGAAAGTGAGGGCGCGGCTGAAATCCATGCGCGCGCTGGAGCGGCAGCTTGCAGAACTCCGTAAGCGCTGTGACGCACATCACGCGATAGGCGAGTGCGGCATCTTGCATGAGCTGGTTGCAGCGGCGCACGGTGAAGCCTGCGCGTGCCACGGTGATGTTCCTACTGTGACCAGGTGGAAGAGCAAATGATTGAATTCGCAAAGACCGCTGAGCTGTTTTTACAGCCGCAAAGTGCTTGACCATTTTCCTAATGTATCGGCACCAGAAACCTTGCGGGTTAGACTGTTGTCGATAGGCCCAGCACAGATGTCGTAGTAGCCGCTACCGAGACACAAATGCTGAGCGGCGGCTTTGGAGAGGTCTAACGAGTATGCGCGAAGACCGAAATGGATCGTTTGGCGTCCATCGCGGTCAACTATAACGAATGGCCCCTCTCTGAACCTGAGAGGGTTTGAGGTTAGAAACCGTCGGACACTGCCTGTCAGGTCGGATTTCGATTTCTACATCTCATGCTTGCAATAGGCCGCGACAGCCGATGCCGTCCACGACAGCGGCAGGACAACCAACAAAAACAGAGCACGCAGTCTACGCATGAACGACAATTTAACTGGCTCTGGTCTGCGGGTTTTGAATGCCGCGGCCTGATCGCCACGCCGGCAAGCGCACTTTCTGCTACCGTAGAACCTGCAAAACTCGCCCTGACAACAGGCCCGTCAACATGCCTTCATATAAACATAACTATTTGTTTTTATTGATATTTTTATTGTCTCTTGGCAGCACGTTCGCGCACGCGCAACAGTACCCGACAAAACCCGTGCGCGCCATCGTGCCCTATCCGCCCGGCGGCGGCACCGACATCATGTCGCGCGCGATCTGCGCGAAGCTTGCCGAAATGTGGGGCGTGCAGGTGGTGGTGGATAACCGCGGCGGCGGCGGCACCATCATCGGCACCGAAATCGCCTCGCGCGCGCCAGCCGACGGTTACACGCTGCTGATTTCGTCGCTGAGTTTTGTCATCAACCCCACCACACGCGCGAAGTTGCCGTACGACACGGTGAAGGATTTTCAGCCGATCACGCAATTTGGCTCCCAAGCCTATCTTCTCGCGTTGCACCCGAAGGTACCCGCGCGCGACGTAAAGGAATTCATCGCGCTCGCCAAGTCCAAGCCCGATGCGCTGAACTTCGGCTCCACCGGCATCGGCAGCGGCTCGCATCTCACCGGTGAGCTGTTCAAACACATGACCGGCACCGGCCTCACGCACGTGGCCTACAAAGGCATGGGCCGGCGATTGCCGATCTGCTCGGCGGGCAAACGTAATTTGCGTTCGCCGCGATATTGCCGGTGTCGCCGCACGTGCGTTCCGGTCGCCTGAAAGCGCTGGCGGTGACCACGGAAAAACGCGCGGCCATCCTGCCGGATTTGCCGACCATCGCCGAATCGGGTGTGCCCGGCTACAGCGCCAACTCGTGGAGCGGCCTGTTCGCCCCCCACCGGCACGCCGCGCGCCATCGTCACGCGGCTTAATCGCGAAATCGGGCGCATCATGCAAACACCCGATGCGCGCGCGGTGCTGGCCACCTTCGCCGCCGAAGCGTTTACCGCGTCGCCCGAGGAATTTGCCGAGATACAGCGGCGCGACCGCGAGCGCTACGGCACCCTCATCCGCGCAGCCAACATTCGCGCCGATTGAGGTGTCGAACATGACACAGCGACTACTGACCACCGCTGCGCTGGCGTTTGCCCTGTTCCCGAGCGCAACGCACGCGCAGCAAGACAACTGGCCGGTAAAACCCATCCGCGTGGTAGTTCCGTTCAGCCCCGGCACGCCTATCGAAGTGCCCACGCGCGCCGTCACGCGGCGCATGACCGAAACCTTCGGCCAGTCGTTTGTGTTCGATTACCGCACCGGCGCCAGCGGCACCATCGGCACCGAAATCGTCGCGCGCGCACCGAAGGATGGCTACACCCTGCTCGCCACCAATTGTTCGCACAGCGCCAACTCGGCGTATTACAAAAAACCGCCTTACGACAGCGTGAATGATTTCGCGCCGGTGTCGCAAATCAACGTGACCTACGGCAATCTGCTGGTCGTTCATCCGTCGTTGCCCGCGCGCTCGGTGAAGGAATTTATCGCACTCGCCAAAGCGCGTCCGGGCGAGATCAAATACGCTTCGGCCGGCATCGGCAGCCCGCCGCACATCAGTGCTGCGCTGTTTGCCGCGATGGCCGGCATCACGATTTTGCATGTGCCGTACAAAGGCACGGCGGTGGCGTTCAACGATATGCTCGGCGGCCACATCGAAGCCATGGTGGCAAGCCCGACGGTCGCCGTGCCCTACATCCAGGCAGGGCGGCTGCGCGCGCTTGGTCTTGGCGGCCCGCGCCGCCAGCCGCAGGTGCCCGACATCCCGACATTTCACGAAGCCGGCCTCACCGGGTTCGACATGACGTGTTACCACGGCCTGTGGTATCCGGCAGGCACGGCAAGCGACATCATCCGCCGCGTGTATGGCGAAGTGGCGAAAGCCGTTGCGCTGCCCGAAACCAAAAAATATCTTGCCGACAACGGCTTGATTCCAACGGGCGCCTCGCCGGAAGAATTCACCGAATTTCTGCGCAAAGACATCGTGCGGCAAGCAGATATCGTGAAGCGGATCGGCCTTCAACTACAATGAGGCCGCAGTGATTCCGGCGGCGCGCCGGCTGCTGCTCCAATTACCGACGTTCACGGGGAGAGCGCAATCGTCCGCGAGTTGATACCATCGCGGTTTCGTACATTACCCTCAAGGACCTATCGATGAGCAAGCCCGTTTGCGTAATCTGGCTGAACGAAGCAAAAGTGTATGAGCAGGCGCTGGCGCACGCAGGCGTCGCGGACAAATTCGAAATACACAGCTACAAAGTCGATCAAACCATACCCGACGACATCGCCGCGCGCACCGAGGCGATGATGGGCTGGCGACCGGGTAATGCCTTGAAGCGCATGCCGAAACTGCGCTGGCTGCAAGCCATGACCGCCGGCGTCGAAATGTGGCTCGGCCACCCCGATCTGCGTCACGAAACCACGCTGTGTTGCGCGCGCGGCACGCATCGCGTGTCGATGCCGGAGAATATCCTCGGCGCCATTTTCCATCTCACCAAACCCTACATGCAGTGCGCGCTCGATCAGCGCGACAGCCGCTGGTCCAAGCGCCAGGCAACACCGCTGGTGGGCAAGACGTTGGGTATCCTGGGGTTGGGCGCGATCGGTCAGGAGCTGGCGCGCAAGGCTGACGCGCTGGAAATGCGCGTGATCGGCACCAAGCGCCGCGTCGAATCACTGCCGCACGTGGCGAAGGTGTATGCGCAAGAGGCAACTGACGAAGTGCTCGCGGCATCTGACTTTGTGCTGTTGCTGCTGCCGGTGACGCCCGACACGGAAAATTTCATCAACACACAGCGCTTGGGCAAGATGAAGCCTTCGGCGCATCTGCTCAACTTCGCGCGCGGCGCATTGATTGTCGACAACGATCTTATCGCCGCAGTGAAAAACAAAACCATCGCCGGCGCCGTGCTTGACGTGTTCCGTGAGGAGCCGCTGCCCGCTGTGCATCCGTTCTGGCAAACCGAAGGCATCCTCGTGCTGCCGCACATCGGCGGCGGGCATCCGAATCGCACCGATGCGGTGGCCGAATTGTTTGCGGAAAACGCGCAGCGCTTTATCGCCGGCCAGTCATTGAAGGCGGCGGTGGATCGCGCGCACGGGTACTGAGTTCGTGATCAATCTGAAGGAAATGTTTTCAGTCCCGGCGCCGCCCGACGAAGTGTGGCCGCTGATGTCCGACCCGGCGGTGGTCGCGGCGTGTATCCCTGGTGCGGAATTGAATGAATTGACGCCGGAAGGCGCGCATCGCGGCAAAATCACATTCAAGTTCGGCCCCACCGTGGCGGTGTTTCGCGGCGAAGCAAAGCTCACCTACGATCATCCGGTGAAACGCTGCCTGATCGAAGCGCGCGGCATCGACCAGAAGGGCGCATCGCGTGCGCGCGCCCGATTTGAATTGGAGGCGCGCGGCACTGACACGACGGATGTTTCGCTCGAGGGCGGCTTCGAGGTGGCCGGCCCCCTGGAGATGTTCGCCTCGGCGGGCGGTGTGCACGTGGCGCGCGTGTTGCTGGCGGAGTTCGCGACGAACCTGTTGCGCGTGATCGAAAAGCGCCGCGACGGCGAGGTGGATGCCGTGCCTGAACAAGCGCAGGCGGCTTCAGGAACCAAAATTTGGGGGCGCGCGCTGCTCGACAGCGCACGCGGCATTGTTGGCAAAAGCGTCGGCAAAGACAGCAAGGAGAATAGATGAGCGATCCCACGGGATACGAAGTTTTATCGCAGGCCTTCGTCGCGGAAGGCGTGGATACGATGTTTGCGCTGCTCGGCGACGCGAACATGTACTGGGGCGCGATCATGGCGCAGAAGTACGGCGTGCGCGTGGTGCATGCGCGGCATGAACATTGCGCCGTGGCCATGGCCGACGGCTATGCGCGTCACACCGGCAAGGTGGGCATCGCGACCGTCACCTGCGGCCCCGGCTTCACGCAGATCATGACGGCGCTGACCACGGCCGCGCGCGGCAGCATTCCGCTGGTGGTGTTCGCGGGCGATTCGCCGACCTCCGCCGCGTGGTACGTGCAGCAACTCGAACTCGGCCCGCTCGCCACCGCCACCGGCGCGCGCTATCTGGCGGTGAAAAGTGTCGATCGCATGCTCGACACCGTGCGCGAAGCGTTTTACACCGCGCGGCAGGAGCGTTGCCCGGTGGTGCTGGGCGTGCCGATGGATTTGCAAAAGGCCCCGTTTCCGTGGGGCGCGGAGTATTCGCCCTCCACCGAACTGATGCCCACGCCGCAGCGGCCCGTGCCTGATCCGGCGCTGGTGGAAAAACTTGTCGCGATGATCGCGGAAGCAAAGCGTCCGATCATCCTTGCCGGACGCGGCGTAGTGCGCTCCGGTGCGGGGCCGTCGCTGGAAGCGCTGGCCGAGCGTTGCGGTGCGTTGCTCGCGACCTCGCTCTTTGCCAAAGGGCTTTTCGATCACAACCGTTTCGGCATAGGCGTCGCGGGCGCGTACGCAAGCCCGCTCGCGCGCGAGGAGTTTGCCGCGTGCGATTTATTGATCGGCGTCGGCGCGGGGCTGGGGCACTACACCACCGAGGCAGGTTATCTGTATCCCAACGCAAAAACCGTGCAGATCGATCTGAATCCGCGCGGCTTGTATCAGGGGCTGCGCATCGCCGACATGCATATCAAGGCCGACGCCAAGGCCACCGCCGAAGCCGTGCTGGCGAAACTCAGCGAGCGACATTTTTCGTCAGCCGGCGCGCGTTCGCCCATGCTGGCGAACAACATTGCCGCCACGGCGGCGCGGCCCGACTCGAAAGAGTTTCTGGTCGCCGCAGGCACCGTCGATCCGCGCCCGGCGATGCTGGAACTCGATGCGGCGATCCCCAAGGACTGGACCGTGGTCAGCGGCGGCGCGCATTTTGCGGGCATCATGGTGACGCACTTTTATGGCCGCCGCGCCGAGAACGTACATGTGATCAACGACTTCGGCGCCATCGGTTCGGCGTTTTCGGTCGCCATCGGCATGGCGGCAGCGCGCAACGACGGCAAAGTGCTGCTGATCGAAGGTGACGGCAGCCTGATGATGCACATACAGGAAATGGAAACGCTGCGCCGCCAGGGCATTCGCATGCTCATCTGCGCTGTGAACGACGGCGGCTACGGCGCCGAGGTGCATAAGTTCCGCGCGCAGGGTTACGACCCGCAGGAATCCAAACACGGCCGCGGCGACATCGCCGCCATCGCGCGCGGCTTTGGTTTGCGCGGCGAGAAGGTCACGTCACTGGGCCGTTTTAAGGAATTGTTTGCTGCGCATGAATCAGCGGGGCAAACCGAGCTTTGGGATTTGCATGTGGATGATGCGATTCCTTCGGCGCCTTATCGGCGGATTCATTTTGGGGAGGTGTGATGAACACCGCAAGGTTGCAACGGATCGGCGCAAAGACGCTTGCAGTTGTAACAGCGCGTAGGTTGGGCTGACGAAGGAAGCCCAACACAATTTACTCGGCACGATCCGTCGTAAAAATATTACCCATTCACTGTGCGACTATCGACAACGTTTGGTTTCTTTGGTCACCATGGCGACGTTGGGCTTCCTACGTCAGCCCAACCTACATAAACTTCAGCCAAATCTAGCGTTAGACTGCTACATCGAATCATTTTTTTGTGGCCTGACCATCAACCAGGGAGACAAACATGTTCGACATTCGGCTGAACGACGAGCAGCGCGCGTATCGGGACCTTGCACGGGAGTTCGCGCAAAATGAAATCAAACCCATCGCGCTGGAGCTCGACAAGAAACCGAACTGGGAAGACCGCATTCCGTGGGAGGTGCTGAAAAAAGGCTCCAAGCTGGGTTTTCGCACGTTTGCGCTACAGGAAGAAAACGGCGGTGCGGGCGCATCTGACCATCTCACCGCCTGCCTGATAGCCGAAGAGCTGGCCGCCGCCGACATCGGCACGGCGTATTACTACATGCTGACGGCGCGGCGCGCGCGCGACTGGTTCGAGTTGCGCATGACGCAGGAGCAGCGCGATTATTTTTTGCCGAAATTTTTGGACGACGATCTTTATTTCACCACGGTGGCGATCCACGAGCCCGACACGGATCTGGGCTTTGACTACTACACCGAGACGCCCGATACCGCGCGCTTTAAGACGCGCGCGGTCGAGCAACCCGACGGCTCGTGGCTCATCAACGGCGCGAAAAATTTTCAGACCGTCGGTTACCTCGCGAAACTGCTGGTGGTGATGGCGCAAACCCCGGCCGGGGCCAGGCCGTTTTTGGTCGAAGGCGATTCGCCGGGTCTGGTACGTCATCCGATGTCAAAAATCGGACGGCGCATCGGCGACAACGCGGAAATATTTTTCGATAACGTGCGGGTGCCCAAGGACCGCATCCTCGCGCCTAATCCGCCGGGGCGCACCGACATCGGCACGCACGTCACCATCGCCGCGATCACCCTTGGCCTGGGACGCGCGGCGCTGGAGGAAACGCTCAAGTACACGCAGGAGCGCGTCTCCGGCGGCAAGCCCATCATCCAGCATCAGGCGGTGGGGCTTTACATCGCCGAGATGGCAATGAACCTCGAAGCGGCGCGGCGGCTGATCTGGACGGCAGCGTGGGCGAAGGATCACCCGGAAGCCTTCGCCGACGGCAGCGCCGAGTTCCAGCCCTACGAGATGATGGCGCTGGCCTTCACCGGCAGCGCGGTGCAGCGCCTGACCGAACAGGGCATGGAGCTCTTCGGCGGTATGGGCGTGGTGCAGGGCATGCCGATTGAAAAATATGTGCGCGATGCACTGGTGCAAAAACACATCTCGTTCCCGTTCCCCTCGCGCTACAAGATCACCGAGGCGCTGACCGGCTACAAGCGCAAGGTGACGCCGTATTTGGGAAACACCTGATTACCTCTACGTCAATTTGACCGGCCTGATTGCCACGCCATCCACCGTGATGCGCTGATTCACCAAATTGGCGCACGCCGCGATAACGCCAAGATTCGGCGTCGCCACGCCGGTGAGATGGCCGATTTCCAGCAGCACGTTGATTAGCGCGTCGAGTTCCAACGAGCGTCCCGCGCGCACGTCCTGCAAGGTGGACGACGGCAGCGGCGCGCGTTGGGTCGTGGCAGCCACCAGTGTTTCGGCATCGACGTCCAGCTTGCTGCCCACCGCGTCCGCCAGCGCCATCACTTCGCGCGTCATCGACGCCGCCAGCCGGGCCGTCGGCGCATAACTCGCCGCTTCTTTGGGTGTGGCCTGCGTAATGCTGCCGAGCGTGTTCCACACGGCGTTCGACAGGAGCTTGGTCCATTTGGCCTTGCGAATATCGGCGACCGGTTTGCCGCTCCACCCGGCGGCTGTAGTGATGCCTGCGATCACCTGCAACCGCTCGCTCATGCGGTTGTCGATTTCGCCGAGGGTAATGGCATCCGCAGCGGAATCGGCCAGCCGAATGCGCCCCGGCTCCAGCAGGTCAGAGGGCTTGAAGGCAATGCCGCCGATGATATTGGGCGCCGCAAAGGTGCGCGACAGCACGCCGTCGGGATCGAGCGTTTTGAGTTTCGTGCCTTTGAAGCGCGATTCAATGCCGTCGAAGTACCACCACGGTATGCCGTTCTGCGGAAACACAAACATCGCATCTTTGCCGCCGAGCGAGCGTACATGCTGCGCCGCCGGCACCAGTTGATGCGACTTTAACGTGACGAAAATCAAATCGTACGGCGGCTTTTCTTCGCCGGGGCGCACGGCGCGCACCTTGATGGGATCAGGCCGGCCGCTTTTCGGCCCCTCCAGAATAATGCCGCGCGAGGACAGCGCGTCATACTGCGCGCCACGCGCCACCAGCGTCACATCCTCGCCCGCCGCCGACAAAACCGCACCCAGATAACCGCCGATCGCGCCGGCGCCGTAAACCAGAATTTTCATATTGACATCCTTACTTCAAAAAATTATTTGCCACAGATGAACACAGATTAACGCAGATTAACTTCAACACCACCCAACCGGGTTTGTCTGTGTTCATCTGTGTTCATCTGCGGCAAAAAAGCCGTTAAGTTTTTACTCCACCCGAATATTCGCCGCCCGTATCGCCTTGCCCCACTTGGCGATTTCCTCGCGCACGGTCTGCGCGAATGCGGCTTGCGAGTCGGCGACGATATCAAAGCCCAGCGCCGCCATGCGATCTTTTACATCCGGCAATTGCATCAGCTTCATCACTTCGCGGTGCATGCGATCGACGATTTCTTTCGGAGTACCTGCAGGTGCGAGAAAGCCCTGCTTGGTGTCGGAGTCGATGCCGTTTACACCCACTTCGGTGGCGGTCGGCACATCGGGAATATTCGCTGCGCGCTTGGGCGCCAGCACCGCGATGCCGCGGATAGAACCGGCTTTGATATGTTGCGCCATCGGCGGCACCGCCGTGATGCCGACGCTGACCTGATTAGCCAGCACTGCCTGCACCACCGGACCTGCGCCGGTGTAGGGAACGTGCGCGATATCGATGCCCAGCGACAGCCGCATCAGTTCGCCCGACAAATGCGGCGTGGTGCCCGCGCCCGGCGACGCATAGTTGTATTTACCCGGATGGGCTTTTACCAGCGCCACCAGTTCCCTGGCGTTCTTGAACGGTTGCGAAGCATGCGCGGTGATAATGTTCGACGATGCCGCAACGCAAGTGATCGGAATAAAATCCTTGATCGGATCGAAGCCCGGCTTCGCATACAGGCTGGGGTTAACCATCAGGCTCGAACTCACCAGCAAAAAGGTGTAACCATCATTCGCCGCACGCGCCGCAATGCCCATGCCGATGTTGCCGCCCGCGCCGCCACGATTGTCGATGATGACTTGCTGACCCAGCGCTTCGGTGAGCTTGGCCGCCATCACGCGACCGATGATGTCGGTGGGGCCGCCGGCCGCAAAGGGCACGATCACGCGGATGGGGCGGGTTGGATAGGCGTGTCCTGAGCTTGTCGAAGCGGGTTGTGCTTGCACGCTACTCACACTTGCGCCAACGGTCAGCGCCAGCCACGCGCCTGCCACGATCTGTTTTGATTTAATTATCATAAGTATTTGTTTTAATTGAATAATTACTTTTTCGCCGTCAGCTTGAGCAGCGCCGATACATCGCTGCACTTCTCGACATTCATCACCGCAATCGCCAGCGCCGCCGCGCGATTTGCACCGATCACCGGTATGGCGAGGCGCGCAAATTTATCCAGCAGTTCCGCATCGCTCATCGGATTTTGGATCGAACCTTTCGGGTAATCCACCTGCGAGCTAAACGTGCGCCCATCCTTCAGCGTCGCCACCATGTTGCACGACACGCCGCGCGGCAATGTGGCATCCACCGCTATGGTGGTGGCGTTGCTCAACTGTTTGACCTTGGCGTTACGGATGTTTTTATCGCTGTATTGCTTAAGCAGCGCCTGGCCCTCCAGCAACGCCACCGCCACCGAAAACGGCAGCGACACCTGCGCCTCGTGATAGGTGCGCGGCGCTTTGTTCTGGTGATACAACGCCCAGTCGGGATGGCGCGTGAACGCTATCGACTTGACCTGATTCACGTCAAACCCTGCTTGCTTGCGCACATCGAGCGCGCAGTCAATCGCGTTGTGTATCGGACGCGCGCACGAATACGGTTTGAACTCGATCAACAATTCGTAGGGCTTGTTGATATCTTTCACCAATGCTTGAGGGAAATTTTTGTCGGTAAACGCCTTGAGAAAGCCGCGCTCGCCCTCGAAGATGGTATCCGCGCCGGTAAACCCAAGCTGCGCCATCAGCGCGGCGGTGACGCCGTTGCGCGCGGTCGGCCCCGGATTAAAACGCTTTTGCATCGACGGGCCGTACATCTCCATCAGCCCCGAGGCCTGCGCGCCCGCCATGCCGAGCGCGTGGGTGATTTTCGCCGGATTCAGTTTCAGCAGCTTCGCCGCAGCGATGGTCGCGCCGAACACGCCGCAGGTGGGCGTGGTGTGAAAGCTGCGATTGCGCAGCGAGTTGTTCGCCGCGCGGCTGGCGCGCTCCATCATCTCGCAGCCCGCGGCCAGCGCAGTAATGAGCTGCTTGCCATTGGCCTTGGTGGCATCGGCCACCGCCAGCGCCGACGAATACACCGGCGGGCTGAAGTGAAACAGCGCCAGCACATCGATGTCGTCAAGCTCGATACTGTGCGACGAAATCGCATTGGCAAAAGCGGTCGTCGCCATCGACGACTTTGCTTTATCGCCGACGAGTTGCGCGCCCGTCTTGCCGCCCTGCTCGCGCGCGAACTGGCGCGCAATGTGGCCGCTTTCGCTTTGGCTGCCGGCGAGAGCGACACCGAGATAATCGAGCAGCAGGCGTTTGACCGCGTGGCGGGATGCCGGGGCGATGTCGTTGTAGCTGAGCTTGGCGAAGCGGGCAGCGAGTTGTTGGGCGTGGGTTTGGGTCGGCATAAATTTCCTTGGTTTCAGTACAGACTTATCTGGATTTGACGTGGCTCACTCCACTTCCGTCA
>JAYVQD010000042.1:0-12003 GCA_043777275.1 Nitrosomonadales bacterium | reverse complement strand
CCGGTTCGCTCATCACCGGCGGCACACCGGAACAATTCCGCGATTATCTGAAATCAGAGTTCATCAAATTCGGCAAGCTGGTGAAAGAAGCCGGACTCAAAGGCGAATAGGAAAGCGGATTCCCATGACCACTCTGCTCTTCGCCCACCGCGACGCGGGCTACTTTGCGCCCAAGCTGAAACAGACTTTTCTGGCGCTCGACATCATCACCGCGCCCGACCTGCCCGAATCCGTGCCGCGCTTTGCCGAGGCGGACATCATCATGGCTGCCGGGCATGGCTTCAATGACCAGCGGCTCGCCCAGGCGAAGAAGCTCCAGTGGATACACGCGATGACGACGGGCTTCGATGCCATCGCCGGTTCGCGCCTGCTGGCGCCGGAAGTCATCCTCACCACCACGCGCGGCATCCACGGCCCGCAGATGGCCGAGATGGCGTTTTTGTACATGCTGAATCTCGCGCGCGATTACCCGCGTATGCATGACAACCAGAAAAAACACGTATGGCAGCGCTGGACGCAGGTGCGGCTACATGGAAAAACCGTGGTGATTACCGGCTTGGGCCTCATCGCTGAAGCGCTCGCGCCGCGCTGCAAAGCCTTCGGCATGACCGTGCTGGGCGTGAGCGCCACGCCGCGCCTGGTTGCAGGATTCGACCAGGTGTACACTTACCCGCAACTGGCGCAAGCCGCCGCGCTCGCGGATTTTCTGGTGGTGCTGACGCCGTACTCATCAGAAATGGATAACCTGATCGACGCCAACATACTGGCGGTGATGAAGCCCAGCGCGTTTCTGCTCAATCTCGCGCGCGGCGGTTTGTGCGACGAAACCGCGCTGCTCGATGCGCTGCGCAACAAACGCATTGCGGGCGCCGGCCTGGATGTGTTTCGCACCGAACCGCTGCCGCAAAACAGCCCGTTCTGGGACCTGGACAACGTGCTCATCACCGCGCATTGCTCCGGCAGCAGCGACGACAATCTGGCGATGACGTGGCCGATTATCGAAACCAATGTGCGCTGTTTTCTCGAAGGACGGCGCGGTGAGATGATGAATCTCGTGCAACGATGATATTAATAACTCAATTAAAACAAATACTTAGGACAACATGGCCATCGCTCCGCAAGATCAGGTTAAGCCCGCGCGAACACGCAACGCCGCACCCGCCTCCATCGCATCGCGCAACACCGCAGCGTAATCCAGCGCGCTAAAGCGCCCGGCGCGCTGCAAAATTCGTCCATCAGCGATCACCGTATCGACATTGCGCGGTTGCGCCAGATTCACCAGCGCTTCATACGGATCACCCATCGGCGCCATGTTGATGTCGCCGGTGCGCACCAGGATCATGTCCGCGCGCTTGCCGGGCGTCAGCGAACCGGTGCGATCTGCGATACCCAGATCCACCGCGCCGTCGAGTGTGGCGAGTTGCACCAGCCGCCTGGCCGTCAACGGCACGCGCGCGCCGACACGATGCCGGTGCAGGCTGTAGAGAAAACGCATGCACTGGAAAAAATCAACGTTATAAGTGCCCGTGAGATCAATCGACATGCTGACCTTGACGCCGGATTCCAGCAGCTCCGCCAACTGGATCACACCGGCGCTGGCCGGGCGCTGTGACTCGCCCACGGGAGAGGTGCTGTAACTGACGCCGCGCGTCTTCAATATATCGCGCTCCGCCACCGTGGTCAGCAGCGGATGCACCAGTTGCACGTCCGGCCCCAGCAGCCCGGCTTTCTCCAGCAGCATGATCGGGCTTAAACCCGAGGTGTGCATGGTAATCGGCAGACCGAGCGCGCGCGCGCCGCCCCAATCCCTGCGTGCGACTTCAACTGAAATGTTGCCGCGCAGCGGGTTGGTGTCATCCCCCACGTTGCGCGAGCAGATGCCCAGCGTCAGCATGCCGTCGTTGGGCATCCACTGCTGTTTTATCTTGGCAAGGCCAGCAAGATCCATCGGCTGGTCGTTGGGCGCGCCCTGCACCGGGCCATAGGAAAAGCGCCCGCGCAAACCGCCGTCACGCATCGCGCGCAACTCCGCATCCGCATGATCGGGCGTGGCAATGTTGTGCGCCCAGTTGTGTACCGTGGTGGCGCCCGCGCTTAACGCCTCGGCCAGCCCCAAGCGCACGCTGGCATAGTGGTCGCGCGGCGTATAAAAACGGCCGAGGGCATTGGTCACCGGGAAATAGCCGCGCTTGGCGTCGTCGGTGCTCATCATGGGGCGCAGCAGGCTGGTCCACAAATGCCAGTGGGTCTCGATAAAGCCCGGCATGCAGATCATGCCGGCAGCGTCGATCACGGTTGCCGAGGGCGCGTTGATGTCTTTTGCCACGGCCACAATGGCGCCGTCACGCACATGCACGTCGCCGCGCGCGAAATCGCCGATGGCGCTATCCATGCTCAGAATAATGGCGCCGCGAATGACAAACTCGCTGCGCGCAGGCAACGATCCCGCGCCCGCGCCTCCAGTGCCGCCGACCGTTTGTGCACAGCCCAAGCTGGAAATTGCGCCTGTCACCGCCAGCGCCGCACCTGTTTTGAGTAGCGTGCGCCGATCCATGGTTTGCCCGTTCATACGTTCCTCCGTTTTATTTTCAATAAAACCTTAATCAATTTACGCCGGGCGGGCAATCAGCGCCGGCCGTCCGCCGCCGCGCGCACGCCACAACAAAAACACCACAATGCCGACGTTGAGCAGATTCCACGCCGTGCCATTGAGAAACGCCGCGCGGTAGGAGCCGGTCAAGTCAAAAATCGCGCCGCACATCCAGCCGCCCAGCGCCATGCCCAGCAAGGTACACATCAACACCGTGCCGACGCGCGTGCCGACTTCGGCGGGCGAAAAATACTCGCGAATAATCAGCGCATAGCTCGGCACGATACCACCCTGAAACAGGCCGAACATGCCGGCCACGACATACAGCGAAGCCAACCCATCCGCAAACAGAAACATCAACAACGCCAAGCCCTGCAACACGGAGCCCAGCAGCAACGTTTTAAGCCCGCCGATGTGATCGGAAATCCATCCGGAAACGAGACGACTGACGATGCCCATCCCCAGCATCAGCGACAGCATCTCCGCACCGCGCGCCGCGCCGAAACCGAGATCGCCGCAATACGCAACGATATGCACCTGCGGCATCGACATCGCAAGACAACATGACACACCGGCCACACACAGCAGCCCCATCAGCACGGAGGGTGAAAGCCCGAGCGGACGCGTGTAATCGACGCGACGATCATGCACCGAAAGCGCCGTCACGACCGGCGTAACGTTATGTTGATCCGGCGTCGCACGGCGCAACACGAACGCGAGCGGCACCATGGCGGCAATGCAAAACACCCCCATGCCGAAATAGGTTTCACGCCAGCCGACTTCATCGAAGTAATAGCGCAGCACCTGCGACCACACTGCCCCGGCGAGATAGTTGCCGCTCATGCAGATCGCAATCGCAATGCCGCGGTTGCGGCTGAACCACTTCGAGGTGTCTGCCGCGAGTGGCGCGAAGGTGGCCGCGCTGCCGAGAAACCCCATCAGCAAACCTTGCGCGATGCTGAATTGCCACAGGCTGCCCGATGCGCCCGCGACAATAAATCCGCCGCCTAATCCCACCGCGCCGATGAGTACCGGCACCATCACGCCAAAGCGATCCGCAAGCCGCCCCATCAACACGCCACCCAGCCCGAAGCCGATCATCGCTGCGGTGTACGGCAGCGAGGCGTCCCCGCGCGCCACGCCAAACTCCGCCTGAATGCGCGGCAGCACCACGCTCACCGTGTAAACACCGGAGCCGCCGATGGTCATCAACAGCAGCGAGACAAACAGGCGCGTCCACGCGTAGGGGGATTCGATGCTGCCGGCGGCTTTGAGTTGCGCTGTCATGTCATTCAATGAAGCAGCTTCCGTAGGATGGGTGGAGCGCAGCGCAACCCATCACAACGACTATCACGGCGCCTCCAGAATCCCGCTAATCGCCCGCTCCAGATGCCTGAGCGTGCTGCACTCCGTCAGCAAACTGCAAAACGGCGCATAGCGATGCATATCCGAATCACCGGTGCCCCACATCGTGCGGTATTCCGGGTTGAGCCAGATGATGCGCTTTGAACGTTGCGACAGGCGCGCGAGGATTTCCGTGCGCGGATCGTTGTGGTTGCCGCGCGCGTCGCCGAGAATGAGGATCGTGGTTTTGTTGGTGACGTGCCGCATCCAGCCGTCTTCAAAATCGGCCAAGGCATTGCCGTAATTTGAGGAACCAAAGCCGATGACATCCATGATTTTTTCAATCGCCTGTTCGACCGGCTCTTTTTCGAGGGTTTCGCTGACTTCGATCAACGAGCCTGAGTAGGCAAAAGAGCGTATGTCCGACAGCGCCTCGTTCAGCGCATACAAAAACATCAGCAAAAACTGCGACATCGCGGCCACCGAGCCGGACACATCGCACAGCACCATCACGCGCGGTTTCTCGATGCGCTTTTGTTTCCACACAGTGACAAACGGCACACCGCCCCAGCCCATGTTTTTACGCAGCGTGCGGCGCACATCCAGTTGGCCGCGCAGCCGGCGGCGGCGCGTTTTCGCATGGCGCGCGGCGAGCTTTTTTGCCATCTGCCGCACCAGCACGCGCAGGCGCGCCAGATCGCGGCGCTCGATGTTCGACAGGCGCGCGGATTTCAGCAGCTCTTCGCGGAACGCCTCGGTTTCACCACGTGCGAACAGCAGCATATTGCGCTCGACGAAATCGCGCACGGTTTCGCGCAGGCGCGCGACGCGGCTTTCGAGCAGCGCGGCACGATCCATGCCCTGCGGCGCCTCGCCCTGGCGCAGCGCTTCCACTTCATCCTCAACCGCGTGCAGGCCCATGCGTATCAGAATGCGGCGCGTATAGAGATTCTTTTGCGTAAAAAAACGAATGTTCTCAACACCCGCATCGCGCCCTGCGGCCTCCATCGCGGTGGCGAGACCAGCGCGGTCATCGTCGGCGAGCAACTGGCTTAGTGCATTGTCGCCGCCCTGCGCCGCGACCACATCGGAATCGGAATCATCATCGCCGGACAACGCCTCATGCTTGAAGTAAAGCTCGAATGCCTCGTGGTACAGCGCCTTCTCGTCCGGCGTTTTGGCGAGCACCAATCCCAGCGTGTCTTTGAGAACCGCACGGTCGGCATAGCCGACAACATCAACAGCCCGCGCGGCGTCGATACTCTCAGCCGCCGAGACGCGCAAGCCCGCCCCACGCGCCACTTGCAAAAAGCGGCGCAGTGGTTCGCTGGCAACGCCTGGCATCAAACGATCCCTGCCTCGCGCTGCGCCTTGTGCGTCAGGCTGGACAAATGCTTTTCCGCCGCCTCGATGTCGGCCTCAAATTTCAGCAGCACGTTCAGCGTGTCACGCACCACCGCCACCTCCAGCACCGAGGTATGCATCAGCATCATCACCTTGGCCCAGTCGATGGTTTCGCTCACGGACGGCAGCTTTTTCAGATCCAGCGCGCGCAGTTGCTGCACGAAGCTGACCAACTGCTTCAGCAACCGCGCATCGATGCCCGGCACACGCGAGGCGATGATGCGCGCCTCCAGCTTGTCATCAGGGAAACCAATGTGCAAATGCAGGCAGCGCCGTTTCAGTGCGTCGCCCAGATCACGCGTGGAGTTCGAGGTGAGCAAAACAATGGGCGGCACCAGCGCCGACACCGTGCCGATTTCAGGCACTGAAACCTGATAGTCCGACAGAATCTCCAGCAAAAACGCCTCGAATTCCTGATCCGACTTGTCGATTTCGTCGATCAGCAGCACCGCCCCGCCGGGCTGCTCCAGCGCGCGCAGCAATGGCCGCGGTTCCAGAAAATGGCGCGAGAAAAAAATATCGCCAAAGGCATGCAGCTTGTCGAGCGCCACCGCAAGATTGTCCGATTCGCCGATCACCGAACCGACCTTGTCTTTGAGAATTTGGGTGTAGAGAAGCTGCTTGCCGTACTTCCACTCATACAGCGACTTGGATTCGTCGAGGCCCTCGTAGCACTGCATGCGAATCAGCGGCAGCTTCAACCAGGCTGCCACCGACTTGGCCAGCTCGGTCTTGCCGACGCCCGCCGGCCCTTCCACCAGTATCGGTTTTTGCAAGTGATGCGCGAGGTAGATCGCGGTCGATATCGAGCGGCTGGCGATGTAGCCGGCGGCACTCAATCCCGCGTCCACTTCCTCGATCGATTGCAGTGGCGTGGCGGGGGCGTTTCTATTCGTTCTATTCGTTCTATTCGGCGCGTTATCCATGGTTTGATTTTGCTTTTTCGCGTGATGATTGCAATGCGGTTCGTATTAAAAATTGACGGGGTTTGGGTGTGCGCTATCGCGTTACCTGACGCGGTTCAATCCGTTGAGCGCCGCCACCCGGTAGGCCTCTGCCATGGTGGGATAGTTGAACGTGGTGTTGATGAAATACATCAGCGTATTGGCGTCGCCCGGCTGCGTCATGATCGCCTGTCCGATGTGAATGATCTCGGACGCCTGACTGCCAAAGCAGTGTATGCCCAGGATGCGCAGCGTCTCGCGGTGGAACAGTATTTTCAGCATGCCGGTGGTGCGACCGGTGATCTGCGCGCGGGCGAGGTGACGAAAAAACGCGTGCCCCACTTCGTACGGCACCTTGCGTGCCGTCAGTTCACGCTCGGTGGCGCCGAGCGAGCTGATTTCCGGCGAGGTATAGATGCCCGTGGGAATGTCTTCCACCAGCCGCTGCTCGCACGCGCCGGTGAGCGCATGCGCGGCGGCAAAGCGGCCCTGATCGTACGCCGCACTGGCCAGACTGGGGTTGCCCACCACGTCGCCGACGGCGTAGATGTGCGGCTGCGAGGTTTGGTAGAGCGCGTTGACCACGATGGAGCCGCGCTCGTTGCACTGAACGCCGATGGCTTCAAGCCCTATGCCGTCTGAGTTGCCGGTGCGTCCCTGCGCCCACAGCAGCACGTCGCTCTGGATGACCTTGTTTGACTTCAGGTGAACGCGCACGCCTCCATCGTCGGCCAGGTCGGCCTCGACACGCGCGTACTCCTCGCTATGGCGGATCATCACCCCGCGCTCTCGCAGATGATAGGCCAGCGCGTCAATGATTTCGTCGTCGAGAAAAGCCAGCAGCTTGTCGCGGTTATTGATGAGATTCACCTTGATGCGCAGGCCGCGGAAGATTGACGCGTACTCGCAGCCGATCACCCCGGCGCCGTAGATGGTGATGCTGCGCGGGGTCTGCTTCAAGCGCAGCACGGTGTCGCTGTCAACGATGCGCGGATGTGAAAAATCCACGTCGGCCGGCCGGTAGGGACGCGAGCCGGTGGCGAGGATGATCTTATCGGCGCGGCAGCGGTGCCGGGCGCCGTTGGCGACCTCAACCTCGATGCACTGCGCATCGACGAACGTGGCGCGGCCACCGATCATATCCACGCGGTTGCGCTCATAAAAGCCGCTGCGCAACTGCACCTGACTGCGAATCACGCCCTCGGCCTTGCGTATCAGATCGCCGTATTCCGGCTCCGCGCCGCCGTCGTCACCGGCGAGCTGCTGGATGGCGTGGCGCAACGCCTTGCTCGGAATCGTTCCCCGATGCGTACACGAGCCGCCGACTTCGGCGTCCTGATCGATTACGGCGACCCGCCGCCCGCCCTTGGATGCCGTCATCGCGGCGCCTTCGCCACCCGGGCCGCTGCCGATGACGATAACGTCGTAGTGTTCACGTATGGCCATCTATCGCGGCTCCGCCCCGTGTGCCCGGTGTGCCCGGTGTGCCCGGTGTACCCAGTGTACCTTCAGGCCCGCTGTCATTCTGCGCATGTGCGCCCCCGTCGTTCCATAGTTCAATAGTTCACCAAGCGACATTATGAAGCAAATAGCTGCGGGCGAATTTGTTGCCGCGGCGCTGATTGACGGCGGCCCGATGATTCGGGACACTCCCGTAAGCCGCTGACCCCTGAGATTCGCACCCATGAATGCACCGTCCACATCGTCTTCAATCGCCTCGCCGCTCGAAGCCGCACGCCAACTCGCGCCCCTGATACGCGCCGCCGCCGACGACATCGAAAAAAACCGCGAGTTACCCCGCCCGCTGTTCGAGGCCATCGCCGATGCCGGCCTTTTCTTGATGGCGGTGCCGCGCGAGGTCGGCGGCAGTGAAATCGATTTGCCGCTCTATGTGCAGGTGATCGAAGAAATCGCCAAAGCCGATGCCAGCACCGCCTGGGCCCTGAACCAGGGCGCAACCTTCGCCACCTTCGCCGCCCGCATGCAGCCGGATGCGGCCCGCGAGGTGTGGACCAACGTGCCGCGCAGCGTGGTGGCAAACACCCCCGCGCCGACGGCGCAGGCGATCGTGGTGCCGGGCGGTTTTCGTGTCACGGGTCGCCAGGGATTCAGCACCGGTTGCCGCCATGCCTCGTGGCTGGCGCCGCACGCACAAATCATCGAGAACGGCGAAGTGCGGCAGCGCGACGGCAAACCCGAAGCGCGTTATCTCATGGTGCCGAAAGCCGAGGCCGCGTTGTTCGACACCTGGCACACGCGCGGCATGCGCGGCACCGGCACCCATACCTTCGAGGTCAAAGATGTTTTTGTGCCCGAAGCGCGCAGCGTGCTCACCGGCGGCAACGTGCCGCAAATAAGCGGCGGCGGACGTTACAAAATTTCGCTCACGCTGTCGTTCGCGGCCGGCGACGGCATGGTCGCACTCGGCGTGGCGCGCAGTTGCCTCGACGCATTCGCCGAACTCGCCGGCGCCAAATCGCCGCGTTACATGCCGGGCCTGCTGCGCGAGCAGCCGATCAGCCAGTTCACCGTCGGCCAGGCCGAAGCGTCGCTGCGCTCCGCGCGCGCGTTTCTGATGGAGGCGGTGTGGGATATCTGGAACGAGGCCACGCAGACGGCAGAACCGGTAAGCCTGGACCGGCGCCTGAGTCTACGTCTGGCAGGCACCCACGCAATCAGAGTCGCCGCGCAAATCATCGAGAGCATCTACACCGCATGCGGCGCAACGGCCGCGTTCGAGGGCAATCTGATCCAGCGCCACTTCCAAGACATCCACGTCATCACCCAGCACGTGCAGGGACGGCTGCTCTACTACGAAATGGCCGGCAAACACCAGTTGGGGATGACTATTGATGAGAGCCGGCTCTAATCGCGAGGTTTGTAAGTGAGTATTAACAAGAACGCACGATGAGTTTCCAAAGGTGTTGCGACAGGATGCAGGCTTATGCGAGCGCTATAAATTATAAATATTATAATAAAATCAATAAGTTATAAAGTAACGCCTACGCCACCCCCATCACTAAGTAACGACAGCACATAGTTGATATCAATATACAACAAATGATATCATTGATGTCTATTTTAGTTTATTGACATCACTTGTTGGAGGGAAAATGAGCGTCGTAACCGTTCGCAATCTGCCCGAGGAAACGCATCGCGCACTCAAATTGCGCGCCGCGCAGCGTGGCCGCAGCACCGAAGCCGAAATCCGCAAAATTCTGGAAGACGCCGTGCGCCCCGATGAGCGCGTAAAAATCGGCTCGGCGCTCGCATCATTGGCAAGCCACTTTGGTGACGGAGGCGGTGTCGAACTCGACGTGTCGCGCGATCAAACGCCAACCGACCCCGCGCGTTTCGAATGATCGTTCTCGACACCAACGTCATCTCCGAGCCGTTAAAGCCCAACGCAAACCCCGCTGTGCAAGCGTGGCTGGACCGGCAAGCGGCAGAGACGTTGTATCTGACATCGACCAGCCTTTCCGAACTACTGGTCGGCGTTGCCCTCTTGCCGGACGGCAAACGCAAAGCCGGACTTGATGTGGCATTGAGCGAACTACTCACGAACCTTTTTGCATCGCGCATTCTGGCGTTTGACCAGCGGGCAGCCATGGCCTATGCGCCATTGGTCGGTCGCGCACGCGCAGCAGGCCGTGACATCTCCGTCGCCGATGGCCAGATTGCCGCCATCGCGTCGGTGCATGGATTTACCGTAGCCACGCGAGATACCGCGCCGTTTGTTGCGGCGGGCGTGCCTGTCATCAATCCTTGGGAAGCGTGAGTGGGGATTGGCCCGCTCGCTTCAGTTGCAAGCGCACATCAAATGCGACAAACGGTGACACATGAAAACCATCTCGATACGTGAACTGCACGAGAAGACCGGCGATTGGGTCAGGCGCAGCGTCACACTCGGCCCCATCACCGTGACCGACCACGGCAAAGTCATCGCGCAAATCGTGCCGGTAGCGGCGAACGCCGCGGTCAATCCTTTTGCCGCGCGCAAGCTGCGCGAGGGCTACGCCCGCCTGCTCGGCAAACTCAAAGGCGGCACAGACAGCACCCAGTCCGTTTCCGAAGACCGGGATCGCGCGTGAGTAAGCACTTGAGTTTTGCAAATGACGTGAAGGCGTGTTCACGGAAAGCGAGTTTCGTGAAGTCTCCGCTCAGTTTGCCGATGATTGTGCTGCGGGTTGTGGACATGGCTTTCAGTCACCGATAACTTGATCGCCCATACCGCCGAATCTATTCACTCGCTAAGCAAGCGCATCACAATTCGCTCGGCGGATGCGCTGCATCTTGTCTGCGCCAGAGAGCACGGGCTACAGCGCGTCTATACTAACAACCGGCATATGTTGCTGGCGGCGACTGCGTTTGAGGTTGAGGCGGTGGCAATCAAGAGTCTGTAGCAGACTGCGTAAACCGTAGGGCGTCAATAAGTCTGTCCTGAGCTTATCGAAGGGCGTAGCGCATTGCGCCGAATGTGGCGGGCAACCTTGACATGCGGCGCAATGCCCTTCGGTTCTGGTGCCCTACGCGGGCTTTCGTGCTACCGCCTTCGCGTTAGAGCCCTCGCGAAGCCAGAAAAAAATCCCCCTCTTTCTTAGCGACTGTCCTCGCTATTTTCTCTGAAAGTCGGCTGTGGTTTGATTCTAGACTTGGAAAGCAAACAAGATTCAGCCGATCTGGCTGCGCACCCGCCAAGAGGCGCCCATATGTTTTAACGCTTTTGAAGTGTCTGCACGGACTTATGTAGCAAATTACTCCATCGAGAAAAAACCTGAAGAATGGATGTCCCTTTGGCTGAAATGGTGCCAGCTTTGGCAACTCTTCGCCACCGCAAAATACACCAAAGTAGACCGGAAATTCTTCATATGAACCCGGATTGCCGCTGAGAATTCGATGGCGGATGTCTTCAATTTGATTGGCGTCTATTTGCACCAATTCAAATGCTTTGAGCCTGCTTACTGCGGCGCGCCACAACAAGGAAAGCGCGAAGAGCCGTATCTTAGTGATATCAACACCTTGTATTTCGTAAATTTCTCCAGGGACGAAATCGTCTCTCAGTCTATTGATATCGCTGGGGTCGCGCCGTTTACGATATGTGAGGCCGCTACTGATAAAGCATTCCGCAGCCACGCTATCGTAGGAAGCGATAATTTTTTCGCCCGCATGCCCAAGGATGTTGCGATCATACCAACCAGTAAACATCTTTCGGGATCGAAATGTCCCGCTGCTCTCCATAAATGGGGCGTCTGTTGCTCGCTGCATAAATGCGTCAGGAATAATATGCGATTTCGCCATATCTCCCTCACTGCCGGTGAGCTGACATTTTCCAATGTTCTTGTTCGCCATGATCTAAATTTGGTACGGGGTTGCAACCAACGGAAGCGACTTACCCACTTGTCTGGTCACTGTATATTTGACTGCGCACGCCTTTAGTCTATCCGCGCATTAGACGCCTTCACCACCTTCGCCCATTTCTGCACATCAGACACCAGCATTTTCTGAAACTCCTCCGGCGTGCTAGTCAGCGTTTCGGCGCCCTGCGCTTTGAAGAAATCCTGCATCTCGCGGGTGCGTTGTAACTCCGCCACGTCGCTGTTTACTTTGCGCACGATGCGCATGTCTGATCCTGTAAGCTTTCTGTTGATGACTTAACAAACGAGAGATCATGAAAGCAGACAAGCAGCATAGCGCACTGGAAGGTATCAAGAAAGAGCAGTT
>JAYVQD010000041.1:0-3062 GCA_043777275.1 Nitrosomonadales bacterium | reverse complement strand
ACAAAACCGCCGACTGGATGCGCAACAAGCCCGAATAGGCCGGTGTTCCGCAGCGGCAGAGGTGTTGCGCACGCATCGGACGCGACTCCGGTCACCGCTTCGACGCCGCAACAATGGCAAGCACGGCGGATTTATCGCATACTTGCCGCACACCCCATCGAACTCGATTCCGATGATGCAAAACGAAAAACCTCCTGTCCCGTCAGACGCCGACGCCACTGTGATCGACGTGATTAACGATAGCGGCAAAGCCACACGCATTCCCACACAAATGTCTATCGGCCATTCGCTGCCGGGGCAAGGCATCGGCGACATCGCGGTCGGCGCCGCCATCGTGCCGGCACGCGAAGTGGGCCGTTACCAGATAGTCGAAAAGCTGGGTGAAGGTGCGATGGCGACGGTCTACAAGGCCTTCGACCCCAGCATCAACCGTCAACTGGTGATCAAATTTCTGCATGCGAACCTGTGTGCCACCGAGGATCACCGTCAACGCTTCCTGCGCGAAGCCAAGGCCGCCGGCGTTTTGTCGCACCCGAATATCGTTACCATCTTCGACGTAGGCGAGATCGATAACCGTCCCTATATCGCCATGGAGCTGCTGGATGGCGGTCCGCTCAACGAAATGATGCCCGCGGGGGTGGAACTTCCCATGACCGAGGTGCTGGGGCTGGGCATACAAATCGCGAACGCGCTCGACTATGCGCACAGCAAAGGCGTGTACCACCGCGATATCAAACCCGGCAATATCATGCGGCTTGCCGACGGCAAAACCATCAAGCTGGTGGATTTCGGCATTGCGCACGTGCCGGCGAGCGAGGATGCCGATAGCACGGCGGTGGGCACCGTCATGGGGACGCCGCATTACATGTCGCCGGAACAGGCGCGCGGCGAAAAAACCGACGCGCGTTCTGATCTGTGGGCAGCCGGTGTGATCCTCTATCAACTGCTGACTGGCAAGCGACCGTTCAATGCGGACAGCATTGCCACCCTCCTGCTGCGCATCACGCAGGAACCGCCCAAGCCCATGAGCGATCTGCGCGCCGACGTTCCCGCCAGCCTGCGCCGCATTATTGCGCGCAGCCTGCACAAGCTTCCCGACAAACGCTTTCAGAGCGGGCGCGAATTGTCCGAAGCGTTGACGCGCGTGTTGCACGAAATCGACCCCTTGCGAGGCACGGGACGCGCGAAGCGGCGTGGCATGCAACTGAAGGTCAAACTCGCGCTCGCTATGGCAGCCATCGTCGCCATCACCATGACCGTCACCTCGCTGTTCGTGACCCATCAGCAATACCAGGCCATGCTCAGTCAAACGATCGATCAGGGCGCCTCTATCGCCAGGTTGATCTCGGTGGAAAGCGCGCACGAGGCGCTGTCCCAGGATTGGGTGAGCATCGACGTTTCGGTGAAGGCCATGGCGAGCGCGTTGAACGCGCGCGGCCTCTCCGTGATTGACGCCGCGGGCAGGGTGCGTGTGAGCACCGATGCTGCGAGCGTGGGCAAGCCACATCGGGAGACAAACGGTGATCCGCTCACCTCGCGTGACCCCGCCGTTTCAGTATTGCGTCTGCAGGACAACGATGCATTAACTTTTTCGTTCATCACGCCCATTGAATTTCGCGGACGCCTGATCGGCAAGGTGCAGTTGTTGCTGCCCGGCGATGCGCTCACGGCCGTACTGCACAAGAGTTGGTGGCTGATGGCCTTGTTACTGGTAGTCACGGCGTTGACGGCGACGCTCGCGACCTACCTGATGCTTGATCGTTACGCCAGGCCGCTACGGCTGCTGCGCGATTCGCTGATCGAAATTCGCGATGGCCACTATGACTGTCGTATCGACGACAAACGCACGGATGAAATCGGCGATCTTTACGGCAGCTTTAACCGGATGGCCGCAAGCCTGAATCAGCGCACCAGCGATGCGGCGACGATCCCGCCTGGGGCAATGCCGAAACTGTGATCCGCCTTGGCGCAGGCGCGCCACACACGCCGCACACGCCCGCAGCTAGAATAAAAATTACTTTTAAAACAAATACTTAAAAAAATGCGGTATTCGGCGCCGCAATGACGCACCCCGGCAATCGCTACTTGCCGAGCTTTTCGAGTTGATGCTGAAGCTTGAGCGCCTCTTGCCGGCGTGTCCGTGCTACACCGTTGTTCGGATCGATTGCCAGAACGGCGTCCCACTCGCGTATCGCAGTCGTCAGGTCGTGCTTTCGGTAAGCGGTCTGCGCGATGCGATGATGATTGTCGACCAGTACACGTTTCATTTTCACGTCCAGTTCTGGCGGTGGCGCGGGTTTCACATTGATTTCGGTCACCTGTTCCGGCTTACCAACGACAGCGGGCGCGGCTTCCGGCGGCGCCAGCGCGACCGTGCCCGGTATGCGAATCACCAGTCCGGCCGCGAGTTGTTTCGGCACTGGGATTTGGTTATACCGCGCGAGCAGATAGAACTCGCACATATCGCCCAGCGCACGCCGCGCGATTTGCGCCAGGCTTTCGCCGGGCCGCACGGCATAGGCGGTCGATGCCTTACCCAGCGCGGCCAACGGATCGACCGTAACGCCACGCAGCAGACAACCCACTTGCCTGTTGTCAGGTTCAAGTTGTTGCGCGTATTCGAGTTCGACTTGGGCACGATCCGCCTCACCGGCACTGAGCCAATCTAACGAATGGCGCAGGATTTTCTGCACTTCGGCCCGCGCTGCAGAGCCGGTCAACAGCGGTCGCGCAGGGCCCGTAGTTGAAGGCTCTGGCTCGAGCGGCTCCGTTGGCGCAGTTGTGGCGCAACCCGCAAGCAATGCCAGCAGGGCCAGTCCTATGACGATCTGACGTTTCATAGCCGAGAACTCCAGATGACGTTTTCCCACGCGCCAGCATAACCGCGCAGGGACGAACGGCTTTCCATATTACTATCTTTAACAATTGCTTTCCGAATCCATGGGTTAGCGCGTTTTCCGCCTTCCATTGAAAGGTGGTGACGCAATGCAACATCACCAATAGTATCGCCGTCTGACGTCTTATTATAATTCGCATTAGAAATTGCTTTAATTATCCATTCC
>JAYVQD010000040.1:0-12026 GCA_043777275.1 Nitrosomonadales bacterium | reverse complement strand
CCGGGCTAGTGGGCGGCCACCTGCACGTGGTCACGTCATCCGCCAACGCGGCGCTGCCGTGGGTGCAGAAGGGGCAGGCACGCCTGCTCGCGATACTCGCGCCGCAGCGTCAGAGCGGGCCGCTGGCGAACGTGCCCACGTTGCGCGAACAAGGCTACGATGTGCCGGGCGTCACCAACTGGCGCGGCATGTTCGGCGCGCGCGGCCTGACGCCGGCGCAGATTGCGTTCTGGGAAGACGCCATGTCCAAAATGGTGGCTGCCGAAGAATGGGCCAGGCTGATGGAACAGCACAACCTCGGACAGCATTTCCTGCGCGGGCGGGATTTCGTGAAATTCCTCGATAGCGAGTATCAGGCGTCCAGGGCCGCATTGACGGATATCGGGTTCGCCAAGTAGCGAGATTGGCAGTAGACTTTCGCGATCGCATACGCGCTTAACAACACGCTCCACCATCTGATTGTTCTGATTACCAAGGGAGAAACGTCATGTCAGCCGTACTCAAGCCCTCGACCGAACCGGCCATCCCGCCGCGCAACTACGGCAAATTCAATCTGCACGGCGTGATGCAGGCGCCGGTGACGCCGCTGAAAGAAGACTTCAGCTTTGATGGCGACGGCTTCGCCAAAATGGTGGATTTTCATGTGCGTCACAAAGCGCCGGCCATCGCGTGGCCGCATCACAAGGCCGAGTCGCTGAATCTCACCATCGCCGAACGCAAGCTCGGCGCGGAGATCGCGGTGAAAACCGTCAACAAGCGCGTGCCAGTGTCGATCTTTGTCGGCACGCTGTCCGAGGAAGATTCGCTGGAGCTGGCGCGCCACGCGCAAAAAATCGGCGCCGATATGATCCTGACGATTTCGCCGTACTGCCGCAGACCGTCGCAGGAAGAAATGTTCGACTCCATCGTACGCATCGCCACGCACACCGATCTGCCCATGCTCACCTATAACTCACCGTGGCGTAACGGTGAAGGCGTGGAGTTCACGGGTGAGCTCACCGCGCGGCTGATCGAGCGCCTGCCCAACTATATCGGCATGAAGGACGCCAGCTTTCACAGCGAAAAATTTCTCGAAATCTCGCGTGTGGCGCTGAAAATGCGCCCCGGCTTTGCGATCATCCAGGGCGTCGAACACCTGCTCGCGGCGTACCCGCTCGGCGCCTGCGGATCGTTTTCGTCGTCCGGCGCGATTGCGCCGAATCTGTGCAATCGCTTTTTTGCGGCGATGGAAGCGTCCGACTGGAAAACCGCGCGCGAATGCCAGTTCACCATTTTGCAGATGTACCGCATGTTCAAGGAACAGTATCCGTCTTCGCTCAAGGGCGCGATGATTACCATGGGCCGTCCGGTAGGCCCGACGCGCCCGCCGCTGCCCACCGCCACCAAGGAGCGCGTCGATTTCCTGCGCGCGCAACTCGACAAACTCGGTGTGCTGCAATCCGAGCCGCACGGCTGGTAACGAGCCATCACTTTTCGCGAAGGATTAAGAACAAACCTCATGGCCACCTTCAAGCCCGGACTCGTCCACACCCCCGTCACGCCGTTCAAGGCCGATCAAAGCATCGACTACGATACCTACGCAAAAATTCTTGATTTCCATCTGAAAAACGGCGCCGAAGCGCTGGCGCTGCCGATGCCGGAAGGCGAGGACATGAGCCTCACCGACGCGGAGCAGCGCGCGTTGCTGACGTTCGCCATCAAACAGGTCAAAGGGCGCGTGCCGGTGATCGCGCACATCAGTGACGCGGGCACCGCCATCGCCGTCGATCGCGCGGTATTCGCCGAAAAAGCGGGCGCCACCGCCATAGCATCGCATCCGCCGTACTTCTGGCATCCGCGGCCGGCGATGGTGGTTGATCACATCGTGCAGATCGGCAATGCAGTCAAGCTGCCGCTGTTCGCTGTCAATCCGCCGGTGGAAACCGCGGGCACGTCGCTGACCACCGAGATGGTGCTGCAACTGATCGAGAAACTGCCCAACCTCGCGGGCGTGGTCGATGCCAGTCTCGACTTTGTGTTCATGGAAGAAATCATGTGCCTCGGTCAACAGATCAATGCGGATTTTCAGTTGCTGGCGGGCGGCGATTTTTCGGTATCGTCGGGCACCCTCGGCGGCACCGGCGTGTTTTCATCGCTGTCGAGCGTCGCGCCGAAACTCGCCCGCCGCGTATTCGAGTTGTCACGGCAGGAAAAATATCTCCACGCGCGCGAACCGCAGGAACAAATCGCCGAGCTGCATCACCTGATCCGCTGCGCGGGCGAGTCCGGCTTGAAAGACGGCCTCGCCGGCATGAAATCCGCGATGGCGGCGATGGGACGGTCGTGCGGCAATCCGCGACCCCCGGTGCGCGCACTGGGTGAAATCGAACGCGGCAAAATTTCGGAAGCGCTGGCGGGCATGGCATTCTTGAAGGACGAACCGCGCGGGTGGTGACACGCGGGCTCAGTGCGCCGCGAATAACGGCGGGATATCTCCCGCCCTACCCGTGCAATAGGAACCTCTTTCAGAGAAATGAATACTCAATTCTTCTTGACTGCCTCCATCGTGGATGTACGTTCATGTTTTTTCTGCACATTCTTATTCAGTCTTTCCACAGCTACATCCTTAGACTTGTTAAGAAATAACCTTATGACGCCGTTTGCAACGACTATGAAAAGAATTACGGCAGCTAACATTACTACGTATTTGATCAGGGATTTCATAACAGCCTTGTATTTCGCGCGATGCCAGTGGAGAAAAAGTCGGCTGGCCTAAAAACAAAAAGGCTTGGCTACATGCCAAGCCTTTTTTCGATCCAAGGCACCAAACAGTATCAAGCCTTAGCGCGATTCTTAGCCAGCCATCCATCCACCAGCGCAACCGTCTGATCCACCACATCCAGTTGCATGCCTTTGGACTTGGCAATGGTCTGCACCAGGCGATCTACGCGCTCGATGTTGGGCGCGCCGGCAGCGAGTGCGCGCGCTGCCGAAGACGGGCTGCCGAGTGACAGCGCAGCATTGGCGTATTTCTCGAACGGCACCAGGTCTTTTTCATTGGCGCCGAGTGACACGCACAGTTTGACTACCCAGTCGTAGACGGCGCGCGAGGCGGCGAGGTCGCTGTGCACTGCATCCTTGATCGGGCGCATTTCATCCTTCTGCACACAGCGGTAGTTGCCGGCGAGCAGCATGCTCCACTTGGCCAGCGGCGTGAACATCGATTCATGCACGCGCAGTTTCACCGGCAATTCGATTTTTTCACCGCCAACTTCAAAGCGCGAGGCATCCACATCTTTTTCAAGATTACGCAAAATGGCGTTGTGCGCCGCCGAATCAAAACTGGCGGATTTGAAGTTGGTGGGCAGGCGCACTTGCAGTACGTTCACTTTGTCTTCGGGCGGGCGGAAGGCTTGCGCGTCAGGGCTGCATAGCGTCATGCAGGCCGGATCGAAACTGTCCCACACCGTGGCGTCGGTGTAGCAGTCGCGAATCGCGTTGGCGTCGATGGATTTGATGCGTTTCAAGTACGGCAGCGGCGGCATGTTCATGATCGACATGCAGGGCTTTTTGGACTTCGCCACGGCATCAAGCAATTCGCGCACGCCGGGCGAGCGGTATTGCGGCTCCTGCATCGCCAGCGAAATCAGGTCGTAGTCGGCGGGGTTAAACGCGGTGGCGCCGCCGGCGGCCATTTTGCCCGGCAATTTTTTGGAGTTGATTTCAACCAACCCCTCGCGACCGCGGATCGGCATGCGCACCACCGCGCCTTCGGTGTTAATCAAATCGGCTTCGGCGGGCAGGCACACCAGATCAACGTTGTGCCCGGCAAGCGCGAGTTTGGTGCCGAGCAGCGAGCCGTAGGACGCGCCCATGATGAGTATTTTGTAAGTTGGCATAAAAACCCCGTTGTTGAAAACAATATCGCCTATAAATTCCGGCAAGAACTCACGATGCTAACCAATAGGCTGGCGCGGCGCAATTGCGACTGAACTTTGTGTAAAAACCAGGTGGGCGCTGCGTGCTTTATAGTAAGCAAATCCATCTCTCGATTGTGGCTAAGTTCATGACGATACTGCGTTTTATTTCATGGGTGTTGCCGTTGGGCGCCGCCGCGCTCGGCGTTACCGCGAGTTACGCCCAAACCTTCCCGGCCAAACCCATACGCATCATCACCTCCACCACCGGCGGCAGCAGCGACTTTACGTCACGTCTGATTTCACCCGGACTCACCGAGCGCCTCGGGCAACAGGTGATCGTCGATAATCGGGGCAACATCGGCGGCGAGATTCTGGCGCGGCTGCCGCCGGATGGTTATAACCTGCTGATCGACGGCGCGAGTTTGTGGATCGGGCCGCTGGTGCAAAAAACGCCGTACGATCCGATGCTGGATTTTAGCCCGGTGACCATAGCGGTACGCGCGCCGAATGTCATCGTGGTTCACCCTTCGCTGCCGGTAAAGTCGGTCAAGGAATTGGTCGCGCTCGCAAAGGCGCGGCCCGGCGAACTGAACTACGGTTCGGGCGGCATCGGCGGCGCATCGCATCTGCCGGCGGAGCTGTTCAAGGCCCAGGCAGGCGTGAATATCGTCAACGTCAATTACAAGGGCACCGGCCCCGCCATCAGCGCGTTGCTCGCGGGCGAGGTGCATGTGATGTTCGCCAACGCGGCTATCGCCAGCCCGCATATCCGCTCAGGCAAAGTGCGCGCGGTGGCGGTGGCGAGTCAGCACACGTCGCCGGTGTTTCCGGATTTACCCAATCTCTCTACGTCGGGCTTGCCGGGCTTTGAGGCCGGCGTGGTGCAGGGCGTGGTTGCGCCCGCCAAAACCCCTGCGGCGTTAATCAGCCGGCTGAATCAGGAAATCGTGCGCGTACTCAATCGCGCCGAGGTGAAGGAGCGCCACTTCAATGCGGGCGTGGAAACCGTGGGCAGTTCGCCGGAAGATCTGTTGACCATGATGAAATTTGATATGGCGCGCTGGGGCAAGGTGATTAAGGATGCGAATATTCGCGCGGAGTAGTTGCGGCGTTTTTATTCCGCCTTGATGCCTGCGTCTTTAATCAGCTTTGTCCACTTCGTCAGCTCCGCTTTGATATAGCCGCGAAACGCTGCACTGTCTTTGACGGCGGGTTCCAATCCCGCATTCTGCAATTGCTCGCGCACATCGGGCAGCGCCATCACCGCCACGGTTTCTTTGTGCATGCGTTCAACCATGCCGGCGGGCGTTTTCGCCGGGAACGCAATGCCCAGCCAGCCGCTGGCTTCAAACCCGGCAAAGCCGCCTTCCGCGATGGTCGGCACGTCGGGCAGTATCGGCGAGCGCTTGAGACTGGTGACACCCAGGCCGCGCAGCTTGCCGGATTTCACATGCGGCGCGCCGGTGGAGATGACGCCGGCCAGAAAATCAACCTGCCCCGATAACGCATCGATCACCGCCGGGCCGCCGCCTTTGTAGGGCACGTTAATCACACGGATGCCCGCGGTCGCTTTGAACAATTCAAACGACAGGTGCGCGATGCTGCCGCTGCCGGGGTTGGCGACGGTCACTTTGTCGGGCTGCTGTTTCGCGCGCGCGACAAAATCCTTGAGCGTTTTGGCGTTGCTCGACGCCTGCGTGGACAACAGACTGCTCACATCCACCAGTTGCGCCACCGGCGCAAAATCGTTGACCGGATCGTACGGCACTTTGCCCAGCAGCCCGGGGCTCATCGCCAGCGAGGCCACCGACGCCAGCACCATGGTGTAGCCGTCGGGCGTGGCCTTGGCGACCATATCGTGCGCGATGTTGCCGCCGGCGCCGGAGCGATTGTCCACCACCACTTGCTGCCCGAGGCGCGGGCTTAACTTCGCCGCGACCACGCGCGCCACCAGATCATTGGCACCGCCAGGGGCGAAGCCGACCAGAAAGCGCACCGGTTTGGCGGGGTAGGCCGCCTCGACCGCCCCGGCTTGCGACACCGGTGTTACCAGCGCCGCGGCAGCCAGTAGTAACAGCGGCGGCAGCGTTGTCATCCGTCTTGAAGGGTTCATTCGTTCCTCTCGTTTCACGCGCATTGTAGAGGAAGCGCCGCGTCAGGGGGCATCATATAATTCGCTCAACCAGGAGCACGCCATGATTACTCTGCTGCAAGCCGACACCCTTATTGACGCCATTCTCGCCCGCGCACGCGAGTTGAAATGCCGTCCGATCTCGGTGGTGGTGGTTGAGCCCGGCGCCATCGTCAAAGCCTTCAAAAAAGAAGACGGCTCGGCGATGATGCGGTTTGAAATGGCGATGGGCAAAGCCTATGCGTCGCTGGCGCTCGGGCGTTCCTCCAGCCTGGTGCGCGTGCGCACGGAGCAGAAACCGTTGTTCATGGATTTTTTATTCAAGGCGTCGGAAGATAAAATTTTTGCCGAGGGCGGCGGTCGTTTGATCCGCGCGGCGGATGGCGCATTGCTGGGCGCGGTGGGCGTCACCGGTGATAAGGAAGAACAGGACGAAGCGCTCGCGGCACACGGCATACACGCAGCAGGATTAAAGACCGATGAGGATTGCGCGAACCTTGGGTACCTGGTGCGGTTGCAAAATTAACCGATCGGCGAATATTACGTAAGTATTTGTTTTTATTGAATTTTTTATTCATCGTTCTTACCGCAACCTTCTCACACGGAGATGTTCATGCCTAAATCCAAGCCTGCTGCCGCCGCGCACAAAATATCGCAACCCAAAAAACACAAACTCATCGTCGAAAAAGATGTAGCGATACCCATGCGCGATGGCGCAATTTTGCACGCGGATATTTTCCGGCCTGATTTTGGCGCGGCAGGCGATAACAAATTTCCTATCCTGCTCATCACCGGCCCGTATCAAAAAGACAAACTGTGGGTACCGCCACCCGATCTCGAAGAAAAAGCCAATCCCTACATGAACTGGGAGTGCGCCAATCCGCTGTGGTGGTGCCCGCGCGGCTATGCGCTGGTGCGCGTGGATAGCCGCGGCTCGGGCAAGTCACTCGGCGCATCGGAGCCGAGTTCGTATCAGGAAGCGGTCGATACCTACGACGCCATTGAACACGTGGCCAGGCAGCCGTGGAGCAACGGTAACGTGGGCACGCTCGGCATTTCGTATCACGCGAACTTTCAGTGGCGCGTCGCCAATCTGCAACCGCCGTCGTTAAAAGCCATCATGCCGTGGGAGGGCCGCGCCGATCAGTATCGCGATCAGGCCTATCACGGCGGTATTTTCGCGGCTGGTTTTCTGGTGAGCTGGTGGTATCAGCAAGCCGCGCATCACCTGCTGGGCAAGCCGAATGAAACAAACCCCGAGGCGTTCAACAACAACCTGTTGTGGAACTACATGCGCAACGATCTCGATTCCGACTACTGGCGCATGAAAAGCGCGCGCTGGGACCAAATCAAAGTGCCGATGTACAGCGTCGGCAACTGGGGCGGGCACGGCCTGCACTTGCGCGGCAACACCGAGGGTTACTTGTGCGCGGCGTCCCAGCACAAAAAACTGCGCATCCACACCGGCTCGCACTATCACCCGTTTCACGCCGAGGAAGCGCGCATCGAACAACTGCGCTGGTTCGACTATTGGTTGAAAGGCATCGACACCGGCATCATGGACGAGCCGCCGGTCAAACTCGAAATCCGCACTGGCGGCACGTTAAAGCGCTACCCATTCCGCTTTGAAAACGAATGGCCGCTGGCGCGCACGCAATGGACGAAGTTTTACCTGCAACCGCTGACGGCCAAGCCAGGCAATGGCAAAACCGTCGAAGGCAAAATTTCCCTCGTGCCGCCCGCCAAAGCGAGCAAGATCACCTATCCCGCCTCGCCCGGCGGACGCCATTCGCACGGCGGGCGCACCGGCGTGTCGTTTGAAACCGCGCCGATGAAAGCCGACACCGAGATCACCGGGCCGATAGTGCTCAACGTCTGGGTGTCGAGCACGGCGGACGACATGGACATCATGGCGACGCTGCGCAACATCGACGGCCGCGGCCACGACGTGCCCGAACTCGGCCAGCGCGGCGAACCCACCGAGTGCATCACCAAAGGCTGGCTGCGCGCCTCGCACCGCAAGCTGGACACAGCAAAGTCGCTGCCGTACCGCCCGTATCACGCGCACAACGAACGCTGGTTGCTGAAAAAAGGCGATATCGTCGAGTGCCAGGTGGAAATTATTTCGACTTCCATCGTCATCAAAAAAGGCCACAAGCTGCGCCTCGATATTTCAACCCGCGACGGCCACGCCTCGGCGCACTTCACGCACTATCACGCCGACTACAACGCCGAAGCGTTCAACACTATCCATTCCAGCAAGGCGAAGCCGGCGTATTTGCTGCTGCCGATTATTCCGCCGAAGGACGGTGCGGCAACCCTGTCCGCCACGAGGGGGGAAAAGGCTAAACCAGCCGCCAAGAAATAGATTCGCAAGATGCCGGTGAGCGCGGCGAAGTAAATCCTACATGTTACGTGCTACGTGCTACGTGCTACGTGCTGCCGGGAATGATTCCGGGTTTAAGCGTGTAGCAGTAGTCGGCGATGTCGGCGGGCTTGCACTTCCACACGCGATCGATGAATTTATTCGAGAAGCAATGCTTCAATGCATTGCGCAGCGGGCGCAGGCGAAACGGCTGGCCGAACACAAACGGATGGATTGAAATATTGCACACAAGAGGGTGTTGCGTGCTTTGCTCGATCATCTCTTCAAACTGATCCACCAGCATGTCGCAGAATTCGCGCCCGCTGTGCTGGCGATGAATCACTTGCGGCGAGTCGTTGAGTTCCACCGGGTACGGCACCAGCAGCAGCGGCCCCGAGCGCGTGCGCATCCAGATCGGCTGATCGTCGCACGGCCAGTCCATCGAGTAGGTGTAGCCCGCTTCTTTCAGCAGGTCGGGCGTCCACGGATTTTCATACGCCCCGGCGCCCATCCAGCCCTTGGGCGGTTTGCCTTCGTGGCGCGCAAACGTGTCGGTGACTTCCTTGATGACGCGCGCCTCGTCTGCCTCCCAGCGAAAATCGTGCAGGTTCTCTGAATTGGTGCGGCCATGGCCGACGATCTCATCATTGCGCGCGCGTACGCGCTCCATGATCTGCGGCGCCGTTTCATAAAGCAGGCTGTTGGCGTTATGCGCGAGCGGCATGTGCAGCTCTTCAGCCAGATCAAACAGCCGCCAGATGCCGATGCGGTTGCCGTAATCGCGCCACGAATAATTGCGCTGCGTCTGCGGCTCGCCGTGCTTGGCGCTGTCGTGACCGCGGCCCTTGCCGAACGCATAGACCTCGATGTTGGTGGTGATGCAGAAGGCGAGGCGCTTGCCGCCGGGCCAGTCGTAATCCTTGCGTTCGGTCAGCGGTACGTAGTCGTAGCGTGTGTGCCGAGGCACGAGTATTGGGTTTGCCGGCATTTGAGAGCTTCCTTATTCCACGCGCGCGCCGGAAAGCTGCACCAGCTTGCCGAGTTTGCCCATCTCCGACTGGAGGTGCGCCGCGAATTCTTCGGGTGAGTTGGTGACCGGCAGCGCGCCGACCTTGCCGTAGACCGCCTGCACCTCGGGTGTGCGCACCGCCCTGCCGAACTCCGCGTTCAGCTTATCGACAACGGCGCGCGGCACGCCGCGCGGCGCGAGTATGCCGCTGTAGAGCACCAGTTCAAAATCTTTCAGCCCCGCCTCTTTCATCGTCGGCACATCGGGCGCGGCACCGGTGCGTTGCGGCGTGGTAACGCCCAGCGCGCGCAGCCTGCCCGACGCCACCATCGGCATCGCGGGCGGCATGGTCGAAAATAACAGCCCCACCTCGCCGCCGAGCAAGCCGGTGATCGCCTGCGGGCTGCCTTTGTACGGCACATGGATCATTTTGATATCCGCCATCACCTTCAGCATTTCACCGGCGAGATGCACGATGGTGCCGTTGCCCGACGAGCCATAGGCAATTTCGTCCGGGCGTTTTTTCGCCAGCGCGACAAGTTCCTGCACCGACTTCACCGGCAGCGAGGGATGCACCACCAGCATCAGCGGCGTGGCGGCGATCAGCGTGACCGGCGTGAAATCGCGCAGCGAATCGTACGGCAGTCGCCGGTAAAGGCTGGCATTGATGACGTGCGTAGTGATGTCCTGCAAAAACAAGGTGTAGCCGTCCGCAGGAGACTTGGCGATCTGCTCCGAGGCAATGGTGGTTCCCGCGCCGGGGCGCGGATCGACCACCACCTGCTGGCCGAGGCTGGCCGCAAGCCGGGCGCCGATAGCGCGCCCCAGCACGTCGGAAATGCCGCCTGCCGTGAAGCCATGCACCAAGCGAATCGGCTTCTGCGGAAAATCGGCCTGCGCGGCAGCAGGCAACGCCGTCAGCACCATCAGCGCGAGCATGCCGAACACAACCATCACGCCAAATCGCAGAGTAGCCACTGTTCATTGCACCACGTAAAGAGAGACGAAAAATCGCGTAAATATCGTCGCGTGAACATCGCCGTGCTTACGGCAGACACATCATACCCAACTCCTTCCCGCAACGACACACAGGGACGCGATTATTTTCCCGCCGGCACAACGGCAATCACATCCATCTCCACGATCATGCCGGGACGGGCAAGTTCGCTGATGACCAAAAACGTATGCACCGGCAGCGGCCCGCCCTTGAAGGCTTCGGCGCGGCATTTGTTCATGGCGTCACGGTCCTTGATGTTCACCACGTAGGTGACGAGCTTCACCACGTCGGACATCTTCCCGCCATGCGCCGCCAGCAGCTTGCTGATTTTTTCGTAGGCATAGCGGCATTGCGCGGTGAAATCACCCACATGAAGAATCGATCCGTCTTTCTCGGCTTCGGCCCCCACACCAGCGAGGAACAACCACTTGCCGGGACCCGATACCGTAACCACTTCGGAGAAACGCCCCTTGGTCCAATCGTTGTGGTGGTAGTGCTGCTTCTCCAATTGCTGAGCGGCGGCGGGCAGATGCAACAACAGCGCCGCAGCAGTCACGGTCAGGGTGCGAATACTGAATTTCAACATGATGCGGCTCCTCTTCGACAAGTGTGACTCGGATACGGCGAAGTGTAGTTCAGGTTGATGATTGCAAACACCGCGCACCCAGCGCGCACCCAGCTTACCCGCCCAGCACCGCCGCCGACGGCTTGATCTTGCCGTTCTCCACACTCAGCACCGCCTGCACCAGCTTTTCGTTCGCGGGGGTGGGAACGCCAACCTCCTTGCCTTTGCGTACAATCAGCCCGTTCATGAATTCAATTTCGGTTTTGCGGCCTTTTTCCATATCCTGCGCCATCGACGGGCGCTGAATATTAGCGCGCGGGTTGTCAGCCTTGCGGTTCTTCATGATGTGCTCCACTTCCGCCAGCATGGCGGGGTCGCCCGCACTCGCTTTTTCGAGTTGATCCGGCATCAGCTTGCCCATTTTCTCCAGTTTGAAGCCCAGCGCCCGGCCCACGCGTATTGATTCTCCGGCCACCTGAATCGCGAATCGCCGAATCGCGTCGTTGTTATCGCAGTCGCGCCCGGTCAAACCCGTGGCCGCGCAAATGCCGTTGCTCATGCCGTTTTGCGTGAGCTTGGTCCAGCGTTCGCCCTGCAGATTGGCGGTGGCTTTGGAACTGTCGATCATTGAGAACATGTTGACCAGATCGGTCACCCGATCCGTGATGCGGCCATGAATTTCGCCGACGCGAAACACCGTGTGCGTTGCGCCGCCTTTTTCCGCCATGCGGCGGATGCGCCCCGGCGCATACAGCTCCACCGAAATCATGGAGGCGATAGTGCCCACCACGCGCTCGGCGCCCAGCACGCTTGCGATGGTGTCTTCATTCCAGCAGTTTTGCAGCGATGCCGCGAAACCGTCTTTCGACAGATACGGCGCAATGGCTTTAGTCACGCGTTCGGTGTCATACGATTTCACCGAAATGAAAACGATATCAAACGGCAGCTGGCCTTTCAGCGTGTCAAGTTCATTGTAGTGCAGTGTTTTCGCCGTTTTGACGACGAATTTTTCTTCGTCCGTTACACCATCGAGATCCAGCCCCTGGGCGCGGATGGTCTC
>JAYVQD010000039.1:0-3067 GCA_043777275.1 Nitrosomonadales bacterium | reverse complement strand
TCACCATCGGTTTTTTGGCTTTGGACAACATGTCGCGCAGCCGGTGCATGTCGGCTTCGCCGGGGTTGGCGGCGACGCGTTGATAACAGGCGAGTTCTTTTTCGATGGCAGTCTGCAACTGCATGTCTTCCGGCAGCGCCAGCACCACCGGGCCGGGGCGACCGGAGGTGGCGATGTGAAAAGCGTGGCTGATCATTTCCTGCACGCGGTCGGCGCGGTCTATGCTCGCGACCCACTTCGCCATCTGGCCATACATGCGGCGGTAGTCGACTTCCTGAAACGCTTCGCGCTCGACCACTTCGCTATCGACCTGACCGATAAATAAAATCAGCGGTGTGGAATCCTGAAACGCGGTGTGGATGCCGACTGCCGCGTTGGAAGCACCCGGCCCGCGCGTGACGAAGCAGATACCGGGGCGGCCTGTGAGCTTGCCATAGGCGTCGGCCATGTTGGCGGCGCCGCCTTCCTGGCGGCAGATGATGAATTTGAGTTTATCTTCAACGTCGTGCATCGCATCCAGCACGGCGAGATACGATTCACCGGGCACGCCGAAGGCGGTGTCCGCGCCGTGCGTGATCAGTGCATCGACCAGTAATTGCGCGCCGGTGCGGGTGCGGGGTTTTGCGCTGGGGGGCATGCTTCCTCCGGGGTGTCTAGCGAATGGTACGTATTGCGCGAATTGAAGCCGCGCGCTTGTTGGCGCTTGTTGGCGCTTGTTGGTTTGGCCGCGCGCGGGAGCGAAAGGTTATCACAACTCATGCGGCTTGCCGTACCATGCGCGACGGGAGGAACGACAATGACCGAACTGTGGAAACGCAGCGCGACCGAGGTGGTGGGCCTGCTGAAAAAACGCGATATTTCGCCGAGCGAACTGGTGGACGTGGCCGCGCGCCGCATCAGTGAAACCAATCCGGCGATCAACGCCATGGTAACGCTGTGCCTGGATCGCGCGCGCGATCACGCGAAGCGGCTGGAAGCGCAGCCGATAAAAAACGCGCCGCCGAATTATCTGCACGGCCTGCCGATCGCGGTCAAAGACAACACCGATGTCGAGGGCGTGCGCTGCACCTCCGGCTCGCGTGTGTATGAACATCGCGTGTCACCGGCGACCGATCTGGTGGTGCAGCGGCTGGAACAACACGGCGCCATCGTGATGGGCAAAACCAATCTGCCGGAGTTCGCGGCGGGTGGTAACACGTTTAATGACGTGTTCGGCTCCACACGCAATCCGTGGGACACACGCATGAGCGCGAGCGGTTCCTCCGGCGGGTCAGCCGCCGCGCTGGCGGCGGGGCAGGTGTGGATGGCCACCGGCAACGACTTCGGCGGCAGCGTGCGCACACCGGCGAGTTTTTGTTCGGTGACGGCGTTGCGGCCCAGCCCCGGCATGATTGCGCGCGTGCAGAAGCAGCCGTTTAATCCACTGTCGGTCGAAGGCCCGATGGCGCGCACCGTGTCGGATGTGGCGCTGATGTTTGACGTGGAGGCGGGTTATCACCCGCATGATCCGCTGTCGCAGGCCATGCCGCATCCGAATTACGCTGCGTGCGCGGCACGGCCGGCGAAACCCAAACGCATTGCGTTCAGTGCCGATCTGGGCATTGCGCCGGTGGTGGACAGCGAAGTCGCGCGCGTGTGCCGCACGGCGGCGGAAGCGCTCGCGCGTGACGGCTGCGTGGTCGACGAAAAACATCCCGATTTGCGTGACGCAGGATCGACGTTTCTCACACTGCGCGGCGCGGTTTACATTGCGCGCATGGCGCCGCTGCTGCAACAACATCGCGCGTTGTTAAAGCCCGAGGTGATTGAGAACACCGAGTTTGGTTTGGGCCTGACGCTGCCGCAAGTGGTGGCCGCCGAAATCAAACAAGGCGAGATCGCACGCCGCGTGGCGGACTTTCTCGAAGACTACGACGCGCTGATCTGCCCGGCGGTGCTGTGCCCGCCGTTCGATGTGAATACGCGCTACCCGGCGTCGTGGAACGGCGTCGCGTTCGAGGGTTACATGGGCTGGCTGGTGTTGACCTATGCGCTGACGGTGACCACCTGCCCGATCATGGCGCTGCCGTGCGGCTTTACGCGCGACGGATTGCCGGTGGGGCTGCAAGTGGTGGGCAAGCCGCGCGGTGAGGCAGCATTGTTTTCACTCGCGGCGTATCTGGAATCGGTGCTGGGGGTGGCCGGACGCACGCCGCTGGAGCCGCAGTGCCGGGCATAAAAAATTCAATAAAAACAAATACTTACGATTTGTTGGCCGCAGGAGAAACTTTGCCCGCCAGAATCGCCAGCGCGCGGCCGGTGACCAGCGTGATGGGTTTGCCTTCGACGAATTCACGGGCCTGCGGTGTCACATCACCGGCGCAGATGCACAGCGCGTTGTAGGCGTCGTCCTGCACCACGGCCTTGGCGAGGTCTTCGAGTGGCCCGGCGCCGAGGAGTTTTACTTTCCAGCGGCGGCATTGCAGCAGGGTGACGCGGCCCTGCTGCGTGAGGGTGAAGTCGTAAGCCGATTTTTGCACGGGCACGACCGCGTAGCCTTCGCGCTGGTAGGCGGCGATGATGAGGGCGCTGAATTGATCCCACGACAATTCGCGCACGGCTTGCAGGCGTTCGCCGACTTTGCCGGGCGACACGGTGCGCATCTGGCGATAGGCCACGTAGAGCGCGATGGCGACAAAGGGCAGCGCCACAAACGGTGCTACCGGCGGAAACGCCAGTTGCGCGATGCCGAACAGCCCCGCGCCGACCAGCGCGGAAATCCACCACGGTTGTTCGAGCAATAGGGAAAAAAGCGTGCGGGGACGGGGTTGTGCCATGAGCGTGCCTTGTTGTCGGGAGCGCCATTGTAGTGGCTCGCTTCCCATTGTGTAAGCTGTCCCTTACACTTCATCGCTGAATGGAGAAAACAGTGACGGAAGAAAACAAAGGCCCGCTGGCCGGTATCAAAGTTATCGAACTCGGCACGCTGATCGCGGGGCCGTTTTGCGCGCGCATGCTCGGTGAGTTCGGCGCGGAGGTCATCAAGATCGAGTCGCCCGACGGCGGCGACCAGTTGCGGCAATGGCGC
>JAYVQD010000038.1:0-12060 GCA_043777275.1 Nitrosomonadales bacterium | reverse complement strand
CGCAGACGCTGGGCTTGCCGGTGCGCGAGTTTCTGTCGCGGCTGATCGATGCGGGCTTGAACAGCTTGCCCGGCACCGCGGCGGAAATACTCGACGATGAAATCAGGCAAGTAATCTGCCCGGACAAAGTCAACACCGATGAATGGCTAACCGTGATGGAAACCGCGCATGGGCTGGGCTTGCGCTCGACCGCGACGATTATGTTCGGCCACGTTGAACGGCCACGGCACTGGGCGCGGCATCTCTTGCGTATCCGCGCGTTGCAGGAGAAAACCGGCGGTTTCACCGAATTTATCCCGCTGCCCTTCGTGCATATGGGCGCGCCGGTGTATCAACAGGGCCGCGCACGTAAAGGGCCGACCTCACGCGAAGCGATTTTGATGCATGCGGTGGCACGGCTGGTGCTGCATCCGCTGATACAAAACATTCAGGTGTCGTGGGTGAAAATGGGTGAAGGCGGCGTGCGTGCGTGTCTCGCGGCAGGGGTCAACGATCTCGGCGGCACGCTGATGAACGAGAGTATTTCACGCGCGGCAGGCACGCAGCACGGGCAGGAAATGGAACCCTCGCGCATGGAAACGATGATCCTCGCGGCGGGGCGCGTGCCGCAACAACGTACCACCCTGTATGCGAACGCAGCGGCGGAGCGGCACGACACGGCGTGCATGGCCGCGCCGCTGACGCCCGTGGTATTTCAAAAGGCAGCAGCATGAAAATTGGCGTTCTTGGAGGTACTGGCAAAGAAGGCAGCGGACTGGCGTATCGCTGGGCGCTGGCGGGGCATGAAGTGGTGATCGGCTCGCGCGATGCCAGCAAAGCCGAGGCGGGCGCGGCAGAGTTGAATCAGTTGCTCGGCGGCAAGGCGGTGGTGCGAGGTGCTGCCAATGTCGAGGCGGCGCAGTCCGCAGTGGTGGTGCTCACGGTGCCGTACGCCGCGCAGCGTGCCACAGTCGAAAGCGTTGCCGATCAACTGGCCGGAAAAATTCTCATTGATGTCACCGTGCCACTGGCCCCGCCCAAGGTGGATCGCGTGCAGTTGCCGAATGGCGAATCGGCGGTCGTCGCGCTGCAACGCGCATTAGGCGCACTCGGCACACAGGTGAAAGTAGTCTCCGCATTTCAGAATGTGTCCGCCACGCATTTGAAAGACCCCGCGCATGAAGTCGATTGCGATGTGCTGGTGTGCGGCGATGACGCCGACGCGCGCGAAGTAGTGATCGGCCTCGCGCACGACGCGGGTTTGCGCGCGTGGCACGCGGGGGTGTTGGCGAATTCGATTGCGTCCGAAGCGCTGACCTCGGTGTTGATTGCGATCAACAAGCGCTACAAGGTTGCGGGGTCGGGCTTGCGGATTACTGGCGTACCCTTGAAGTAACTTTGTTTGATGATGCCGTTTTCCTTACCCTCACCCCAACCCACCACCCCCTTGAGGGGTGGTGGGTTGGGGTGAGGGGCGACCACGGACGCGCACATGCCGCGCGAACTTCGTCTCATCGCATTACTTGGTATTCCCGAAGTCGAGTGCGAAGCGCCACTCGCTGAGATTTTGCTGGCTGCAATCCAACATTCAGGAACGCTGCTCAAGACGGGTGACATCCTCGTCCTCGCACAAAAAATTGTCTCCAAAGCGGAAGGCCGTTTGGTGCAACTGGCCAGCATCACGCCCTCCGCGCGCGCGCAAAGCATCACCAACGAAGCCCACAAAGACCCGCGCATCGTCGAACTCATGCTGCGTGAATCGCGCAAGGTGCTACGCGTGAAGCCGGGCATTGTCATCGTTGAACACAAGCTGGGTTTCATCATGGCGAATGCGGGCATCGATCAATCCAATGTGCCGGGCGGTGACGAAGCGGTGTTGCTGCTGCCGCTAGACCCCGATGCGTCGGCACGAAAATTACGCGATGAATTGAATGAAAAAACCGGCGTTGAAATCGGTGTGCTGATTATCGACAGCTTCGGGCGCGCATGGCGCAACGGCGTCACCGGCACGGCGATAGGCGTCGCCGGATTGCCCGCGTTGATTGATCTGCGTGGCAACACAGACCGCGAAGGCCGCCCCTTGCGGGTGACGCAGGTGGCGGCGGCGGATGAGCTTGCTGCTGCGGCATCGTTGGTGATGGGACAGGCGGATGAAGGCACGCCCGCCGTGCTGGTGCGCGGGTTTTCCTATGCGCTGCGGGAAAGCGCAGTCAAAGAACTGCTGCGCCCCGAGGCCGAGGATTTGTTCCGATGATCGTCGCACTCGCGGGCGGTGTGGGCGGGGCGAAGCTCGCGGTGGGACTGGCTGCGGTGTTGCCACCCGGCGAACTTACCATCGTGGTGAATACGGGCGATGATTTCGAGCATTTGGATTTTACTATTTGCCCCGATCTCGACACCGTGTTGTACACGCTGGCGGGTGTGAACAATCCCAAAACCGGCTGGGGCCGCGCGGGTGAAACGTGGCACTTCATGGATGAAATAAAACGCCTCGGCGGCGAAGACTGGTTCCAGTTGGGCGACCGTGATCTGGCGCTGCATGTGCTGCGGCGTGAAGCGCTGCGTCGTGGCGCGTCGTTGTCGGCGGTGACGTGCGATCTCGCTAAACGCTTTGGTGTCAAACACACCATACTGCCAATGAGTGAAACGCCGGTGCGCACGCGCGTGAAAACAAAATCCGGCGAACTCGATTTTCAGGACTACTTCGTGCGCCAGCGTTGCGTGCCGCGCGTCACCGGCTTTCGTTTCGCCGGTACGAGCACGGCGCGGGTGCCGGATGCACTGGCGCGCGTCATGCGCGGGCGCGTGGATGCCGTGGTGCTGTGTCCGTCGAATCCGTTTGTGAGCATCGCGCCGATCATGAGCGTGCCCGCCATCGGCAAGTGGTTGAAGGCGCGCACGTTTCCAGTGATCGCCGTGTCGCCGATCATCGGCGGCGGTGCGGTCAAAGGCCCGGCCGCGAAAATCATGCGCGAGTTGGGGCTAAAGCCGACCGCACTGGACGTTGCCCGGTACTATGGCGATGCGGTGAATGGCTGGGTTATTGATCATCAAGATGCCACTTTGGGCAGCACAATCGCGAGTCTGGGTAAACACGTAATGGCAACCGATACACTGATGAGCAACCGCCGAAAAAGTACAGCTTTGGCACGCCGGGTGCTTGCGTTCGCTCGCGGGCTTAAAATAAATAATGTTTAAAAACAAATACTTATACATAATTGTGCCGCATCGCGGTGTGAATGCGGGCAAGTCGCGCTTGTCTGCCGTGCTCAATGAGATGGCGCGCGGCAAACTGAATCGCTGGCTGCTCGCGCGCACCATCGGCGTGGTGGCGCAGTGGCTGGGGGGCGCACAGGGTGCCCAGCGCTGCGTGGTGGTCAGCCCTTGCGAGGTCACACTCGCGCTGGCACGCAAAGCGGGCGCGCTTGCCTTGCCGGAGCAGGTATCCACGGCGAGGTTGAATGCCGCGCTGTCACAAGCCGCCGCGCGTGCCGCATCGCTCGGCGCGCAACGGTTGCTGATACTGCCCTGCGATTTGCCGCGTCTGACAGTGGCGGCATTAGCGGCGATGGAGGCAGTGCCAGTGTTGGGCAAGGATGTGGTGATCGCGCCCGACCGGCATTACGCAGGCACCAATGCCTTGCTGGTGGACGCCGACGTGCGTGAGTTCGCGTTTGGCGCGGGCAGTTACGAAAAACATCTCGCGCAGGCCAACGCACGCGGCGCGCGCACGGTGGCCTGTGTGCATGAGGCGCTGGCGTTTGATCTGGATACAGCGGATGATTTCGCGGCATGGGCGAACAGCGATGACGTGCCGCAGGATTTTCTGGCCTCACTGCAGCGTACCGTGCCGCACGCTGCGGCGACAGTCACATCGCGCACCAAGTAACCGAAAAAGGATGAATATGAATTGGATGCAAATCACGAGCCTGGCGGCAAGCGCGCTGGTTGTCACGCTAGCCTCGGCGCAGAACTATCCAAACCGACCCATACGCATGATCGCGCCCTCGTCGGCGGGCGGCCCGGTGGATGTGATCGCGCGCGCGATCAGCGTCAGTCTTGGCGACATGCTGGGCCAGCAGATCGTGGTCGACAATCGCGCGGGTGCAGCGGGCTTGATCGGCGCGGAGATCGTGGCGAAGTCCGCGCCGGATGGTTACACGCTGATGATGGGATTTTCCGGCCCACTGGCGATCGTGCCGCATCTGGTGAAATCGGTTCCCTATGACACCAACAAGGATTTCACGCCGATCACGCTGGCCGCCTCCGCGCCGTATGTGTTGTTGGTGCATCCGAGTTTGCCGGTGAAATCGGTGAAAGAGTTGGTTGATTACGCAAAGGCGCAGCCGGGCAAATTAAATTTTGCTTCCGGCGGCACTGGCGTAGGCATCCACATGGCGGGGGAGTTGTTCAACCTCGCGGCGGGCGTCAAAATCACCCACGTGCCGTACAAGGGGGCAGGGCCGGGCATGACCGCACTGCTCGCGGGCGAAGTGAACATGATGTTCAATGGTTTATCGGCGGCGTTGCCGCAAGTGAAAGCGGGCCGCTTGCGCGCACTGGCGGTGGGCGGCGATAAACGCTCGACGCTGTTGCCTGAATTGCCGACAGTGGCGGAGAGCGGGCTGCAATTCAATACCTCAGGTTGGTATGGCGTGCTCGGCCCCGCAGGCCTGCCGCGCGCGCTGGTAACGAAATTACGCAGCGACACGCTGCGTGCGTTGGCGGCGCCGGAAACAAAGGAGAGAATGACCGCACTCGCCGTGGAAACCATCGGCTCGACACCGGAAGCCTTTGCCGACTTGCTGAAACAGGAATACGCGCAGTGGGGGCGGGTGGTTAAGGCGGCTGGGATTAAACAACAATAACTTCAAAAGCTTTTTAACCACAGATAAACACAGATAAGGGCGGCGGGGTTTCATCTGTGTTTATCTGTGGTTAATTCGTTTTGTTTTTTTGGATTGCTGAACATGAAAACGAAAAACATCAAAGTACCTCTGCGCGACGGCATCATGGGCGCTTACCTCGCCGTGCCGGACGGCCCACCCAAGGGCGGCATCGTTGCCATCATGGAAATCTGGGGTGTGAACGACACCATGCGCCAGCACGCGCACGAATTCGCCGAGGCGGGCTTTGTGTGTCTGGTGCCTGACCTATTCTGGCGGCAGGAACCGGGCGTGGAGTTGTCCGACCGAAACCCCGAAGACGGCAAGAAGGCGTTTGATCTGTACTACGAGTTCGATTACGACCTCGGCGTGCGCGACATGGAAGACACGGTGAAATACCTCGCGGGCCTGCCGGAATGCAACGGCCGCGCCGGTGCAGTAGGTTACTGCCTCGGCGGCAAGCTGTGTTATCTGTTGTGCTGCCGCACCGACATTGATTGCGCGGTGGCGTATTACGGCACGTATATTGAGCACAACATCCGCGAAGTGAAAACCCTGCATTGCCCGTTTATGCTGCACATGGCGATGAAGGATCGCTGGGTGCAAGCGGAAGTGAATGAGTTGCTGGAACGGCGGCTGTCACCCAACCCGCTGGTGACCATACACAAATATCCCGAAGCCGATCATGCGTTCGCGCGACATGGCGGCAAGCCGTATCGCAAGGAAGACGCGGATCGCGCGCTGGGGCTGACGGTGGCATTTTTTAAACAACATCTCGGGTAACGCAAAAGGAAAACGCAAATGAGTGGCGTAAAAGCAGGCATCATGGTCAGCAACCAGCAGTTCGAAGGGGCAGATATGGTGAATGCCCTGGACGAACAGATCGTGATGGTGCGGCAGGCCCGGGACAGCGGGTGGGACTCCTACTTCGCCGGGCAGCACTATCTTAACGAGGGCGGCAACCAGGGGCTGCAAATGGTGCCTTACCTCGCCCGCCTGGCTGCCGACGCAGGTGGCATGACGCTTGGCGTGGGGCTACTGCTGGCATCCCTGCACAACCCCGTCTACACCGCAGAAACCATCGCCACGCTGGACGTGATTTCCCGCGGCAACATGGTTTTTGGCGTGGGCTTGGGCTACCGCACTACCGAGTTCGAAGCCTTTGGCGTGCGCAGCGGGCAGCGGGTGCAGCGTTTCGAGGAGTGTCTCACCATCGCCAAACGGCTGTGGACGGAAGACAAGGTGAGCTACGAGAGCGACACCTGCATATTGAACGATGCGCATCTCTCGCTCAAGTGCGTGCAAAAGCCCCACCCGCCGATCTGGTTTGCCGCGAAGCATGCCAACGCGATCCGTCGTGCCGCGCAACTGGGCGACTGCCTCTACCACAGCCCGAAGGCCACGCTCGCTACCCACAAACAGCGGCTGACGCTCTACAAGGACGAGCTGCGCAAGGCGGGCAAACCGCTGCCGCACGAAAACCCCTGCCGCATTGAGATCTATTGTGCGAAGGACCGCGCCTCCGCGATGGCATTGGCAGGACCGTATATTTCAGAGAAATACAAGGCCTACGCCCAGTGGGAAAGCGACAAGGCCATGCCGGAACACGAGCGCATCGACAAATCCTTTGAGGAACTGGTGCAGGACCGCTTCGTGATCGGCTCGCCCGAGGATTGTTGGAATCAGCTCCAGCCCTACATACAGGAACTGGGTGTGACCCACTTCGTGTTCCGCACCCACTTCCTCGGCATGCCCATCGCCAACGCCATGGCCAGCATGCGCCTGATGTCGGAGGAGTTGTTACCGGCCTTGCATCGCGCCACGCCGACCCCGCTGGATAAAATCACCGCTGCCTGACGTCACAGTAGGATGGAAAAATCTCTAAAAGCCGGCGTATGAAAAAAATAATGGCGCTGAGTCCGTTCGCGTTGATTGTACTAGTTACTGTTTCCGCAAACGCCGCCGCACAGGACTATCCAACCAAACCGATCCGATGGCTGGTGCCGTTCGCGCCGGGCGGCGTGGGAGACCTCACCGCGCGCATCGTCGCCCAAAAAATGACCGCGAATCTGCATCAGCAGGTGGTCATCGACAATCGTCCGGCTGCGGGCATGGTCGTATCGGCAAATATCGCGTTACAGGCGCCGCCCGATGGATACACGCTTATTCAGGCAGGCAACGGATCGGCGATCAGCCACAGTCTGTTCAAGTCGCTGCCCTACGATGTCGTCAGGGATTTCACGGCGGTATCGACGCTGGCGTACTTCGATATTGTTCTCGTCACGAATGCGAATGCAACCATGGCAGCCATGAGCACCGTTGCCGATGTGCTGGCGGTTGCGAAGAAGTACCCCGGCAAGTTGAGCATCGGCACCGGCAACATCGGCACCACGCAGTATCTGGCGGTTCAATTGTTTACTTCGATGGCAGGCATCAATGCGCAATCGATTCCGTTCAAGGCCACGCCGGCGGCGATCAACGCGCTGCGCGGTAACGAGATACCGCTCGTGGTCGAAACCGTTCCAGCTCTGATTGGCCAGTTGAAAAGCGGCGCCTTGAAGGCGCTGGCCGTGGGCAGCACGCAACGTTCGCCCATTTTGCCCGATACACCAACGCTCGCAGAAAGCGGCGTGCCCGGCTATGAGGCGACCTCGTGGACCGGCCTCTCGGTAAAAGCAAAAACGTCCGAGGCGATCATCACACGCCTGCACCGGGAAATCAGCGCTGCGGTGAAATCCGGCGACGTCATGCAAAAGCTCGGCGACATGGGCGCGACCGGTCGCGCGAGCGCATCACCCGAAGAAGCGCGCAAGCTCATGCGCTCGGAGATCGACAAATGGAAGGTTGTTATCGATCGGGCGGGGATCGAACGTCAATAAGTGACGGTCTCAACAAGGGAGCAATAGCATGTCGAAAGTCGCAGTCATCGGTAACACCGCGCGCGCGATCGGCGCCGTGTGCGCGTCGGATCTCTCGCTGTCGGGCCACCAGGTTCAATTTGCGGTGTTCCCAGAGCAGAAGGATCAGCTCCCGGCGCTGCGCAAGGCGGGCGGCTTCACCGTCGAGGGAGACGCGAAGCATCTTGTTTCGAAAAAGACCGGCTTTGCCCGGCTCGACAAGATTTGCGATACCACAGCGGAGGCGTTGAAGGATGCCGAGGCGGTGCTGATTGAAGTCGATATGCATCAGCTCGAAGCGAAGTTCAGTGCGATGATTCCCGAGTTCGCGCGCGGGGCCGTCGTGCATGTGCAAAGCCATGGTTACTGGCCGGCGGCGCGCCTGACGCCGCTGTTGCGCAAGGCCGGGCGTGAAGACGTGCTGGTGACCGAAGCGCCCGCGCCGACACACGCCGCACGATACGAAGGCACGGTGGTGACGCCCAAGGGATTGCGCAAGGGCATACAGATCGCCACGGTACCGGCTTCGCGGTTGGACGAGGCGCTGGCGGCGTTAAAGCCGCTGTTTCCGGATTTCACGGCGGCATCATCCGTGCTCCAGACCGGGCTGGAGAACTTGAACCTGATCGTGCATCCGGCAATGGTGCTGCCCAACGTCGGCGCGATGGAGCGCGCGAAGCTCGATGGCCGGAAATTCGGCTTCTATCAGGAGGGCGTGGTGCCCGCGGCGGGCGTGCTCGGAGACGCGCTCGACGCCGAACGCAAGCGCGTGTGCGAGGCCTATGGCGTCGCGCACACGCCGATGGCAAAGGCGATTGACCAGTACTACGGCTTCAAGAGCAACACCTTCTACGAGGCGATGCACAACCCCATTTACAAATCGTTTCCGCCTTTCCAGCCCGACGTCTGGCGTGTGTGGGCAGCAGACGATTTGCCCTACGCCATCGTGCCGTGCGTGCAGTTGGCCGAACAGGCGGGCATCGCTGTGCCGCTGCACCGCGCGTTTGCGGAAATTCTCGGCGTGCTGCTCGGCGTCGACACGTGGCAGTATGGGCCGTCGCTGGCCGACATGGACCTCGCCGGCACGCCGGGTGAGGTGAAAAAACGTGTACTGAACGGAGTCATTTCATGAAACGAGCCTTGGTATTGGTAGTGCTGTCATTCACGGCGGCGTGCGCGTTTGGCGCCGACTATCCGATCAAAACGATCCGTATCGTTTCGCCGTTTCCACCGGGCGGCAGCGTCGATCTCGTCGCGCGCATCCTGGGCGCGGATTTGGGCAAGGCGCTCGGCCAGCAGATCGTCGTCGACAATCGCAGCGGCGCCACGGGCATGATCGGCACCGAGATTGCGAAGAACTCACCGCCCGATGGCTACACGCTGCTCGTCAATACCCTGCCCTTCGTGACCAATCAGTTCGCTTATGCCAAGACGTCGTACGATCCGGTCAACGATTTCGCGCCGGTGTCGCTGCTGGCTTCAGTGGCGTCCGTCCTGGTGGCGCATCCGGCGCTGCCGGTGAATTCGATGAAAGACATGATTGCGCTAGCACGGACAAAACCCGGCGCAATCACGTACGGCACGGCGGGCGCGGGATCGAATCCCCATATCGCGGGTGAGCTGCTCAATAACCTCGCCAAGATCAAGCTCCTCGCCATTCACTACAAGGGCGGCGGGCCGGCGACGGTCGCGACGTTAAGCGGTGAGACGCAGCTTTATTTCGTCAACGCGATCCCGGAAGCGCTCCCGCATATCCAGGCGAAGCGGCTGAAGGCGCTGGGCATCACCGATACCAAGCGCAACGCCAGCGCACCGCAAATACCAACGATGGCGGAGGCCGGCCTGCCCGGCTACGAGTTCGTGACGTGGCAGATACTCGCGGCGCCGAAGGCCACGCCCGGGCCGATCATCGCGACGCTCAACGAGAAGGTGCGGGCCGTGCTGAAGACGCCCGATGCCATGAAGCGCTGGCAGGATCGCGGCTTCGATGTGATCGCGAGCACGCCCGAGGAGATGGCCGCACACCTGACACGGGAAATCAAGAAGTGGGGTGCCGTGTTCAGGGAACAGAGCATCCGGACTGAGTAGGCTACCCCTCGGCCTACGCGTGCTTGGCCGCGGATTTGGCGGGATGCGCGCGGCGTATCGTCGGTGACACAACGCGATCCGACACGTGAAAATCCCACACCGCCGCGCCGCCCTTCTTGGAAAACTCCTGCACCAGCTTGGGTAGATCGTCGAGGCTCGTGAAGGTTTTTCCTTCCAGCCCGAAGCCGCGCGCGATGGCGGCAAAATCGGGGCGGCCGAATACCGACCCGGTGTCGGGCAAGCCCTCCGAGCGCAGCTTGTGTACCTCGGAGCCATAGGCGCCGTCGTTGATCAGGACGATCAGGATGTTCAATCCATGACGCTTGATGGTTTCGAGTTCCTGGATATGCATAATCAGGCTGCCGTCGCCGTCGAACAGCACCACGGTTTTGTCCGGGCGCGCGGCAGCAACGCCCATGGCAAACGAGATGCCGTTGCCGATCGCGCCGAACTCGCGGATGGTGAGGAAGCGTTCCTGCGGGCGCGACGGCATCTGCGCGTAAAACCACGAGCAGTGGCCGCCTGAGTTCACCAGCTCCCAGTCGGCGGGCAACGTTTTCTCCAGCGTTGCTATCACCTCGCGCGGGTCGAGCAGCCCGGGTTCGATCTCGAACACGTGGCTGTCGGCTTTGCTGTCGCGGATGCGCGCGGCCATGGCCTCGGTGCGCCACTTCGCGCTGCGCTCCGGCACTGCCGTCGTCAGCGCCTCCACACCCAGCCGCGCGTCGGCGCGCAGGTGGTTGCGCGCCACTTCCTGCCCCTGGTTCACCGCGACCGGGTCGATGTCGATATGCAGCATCTTCGCCTTGCGCCAGAGCTGGCCGCCGCCGCCGGCATGAAAGGCGAGCGAGCCGCCGACCACGATCACCAGGTCGGCCTGCGCCAGATACTCAAGCCCGACTTCGGTCGAGAAGCTGCCCGAGATGCCGATGCAGTACGGGTCGTCGTGAAACAGTCCTCGCGCGGGCAGTGACGTGGTGAGCAGCGCGCCGGTCTTGGCGGCCAGCGCGCGGCACGCAGGCGCCGCCTTGGCTTCAACCGCACCGAGGCCGGCGAAGATCACCACGCGCTCGGCGCCCGCAATCAGTTGCGCGGCCTTCGCCACGTCATCCGGGTGCGCTGGTATCGGCGAGAGGCGGGGCAACAATTCGCGCGAGGGCGTCGGCAGGTTCTCCGGCCCCGTCCAGACGCGCTCCTGCAAATCGAACGGAATGCCAAGCACCACCGGGCGTCGTTCACGGCGCGCCTGCAAAAACGCATCGCGTATCGCCACCGGCATGCGCTCGGGCAAATGCAGCGGATGATAGGCCGCGCCCGTTGCCGTGATAATCGGCCCCTGATCGATCATCTGGTTGTACCAGCCCATCTTGATCGGCGACTCTCCGGCAAACACCACCATCGGCAGATGCGCGCGCACCGCCGCCGGCAGCGCCGTGATCAATTGCGTAACGCCGGGCCCGCAGGTCACGGTTGCAACGCCCACTTCCCCGGTCTTGCGCGCGTAGGCCATCGCGGACGCGGCGGCACAATGCTCGTGCCGGACGTAGACCATGCGGCATCCCTGCAAGGCCAATTTTGACGCCCAGTTCATGTTCGCATCGCCCATCAGCGTAAAACAGGTGTTTACGCCCTCCTGGATGAAGGCCTTGGCAAGAACGTCGTAGACATGCAGTTTGGTTTCAGTGGTCATCGTGGCGCCTTCAAGTGGGTTTGTATGATTTCTGGAGGAGAATGATAATGAGTATACAAGGTAAAATTTCTGTATGAAATTCGTTCAGCTTTCCGCCCACTTTGCTGCGGCGCTCGCGGCAGCCGCCACGTTTGCCGCTACGCCCGCCTTTGCGCGGGACGCTGCCAATTACCCCAACAGGCCCATCCGCCTGATCGTACCGTTCGCGCCCGGCGGCGGGCTCGATATCAGCGCGCGGCTGATCGGCCACAAGTTGACCGAAAGCTGGGGACAGAACGTCGTGGTCGATTCGCGTCCCGGCGCGGCCACCATTGTCGGCACGGAAATCGCGTCGAAAGCGGTGCCGGACGGCTACACCGTGTTGATGATCACCACCACGTTCGCGATCAACCCCGGCCTTTACGCCAAACTGCCGTACGATCCCAATGCTGTTCACTTAAGCCCTTTGCCCGTTCGCCCTGAGCCTGTCGAAGGGCATTTGTGGTTCGACAAGCTCACCACGAACGGCTAAGTGAACAGC
>JAYVQD010000037.1:0-3091 GCA_043777275.1 Nitrosomonadales bacterium | reverse complement strand
AAGCCCATCCTTGCGGAACATTTCTTTAATGCCTCTGACCGCCTGCCGCGTACGCGCCTCATTCTCAATCATCGCAAAGCGCACATGACCATCGCCGTAGTGGCCGAAACCCGTGCCCGGCGCCACCGCGATTTTCGCTTCCGCCAGCAATTTCTTGGAGAATTCCAGCGAACCCATTTTTTTGTACGCATCGGGAATGGCAGCCCACACATACATGGTTGCCTTGGGAATATCGACATTCCAGCCTGCGGCATGCAGTCCCGCGCACAACACGTCGCGGCGGTTCTGATAGGTCTGGCGCACGTCCGCCACGCAATCCTGCGGCCCTTCGAGCGCGATGATCGACGCCACTTGTATCGGCGTGAAGGTGCCGTAGTCGTGATAGCTTTTCATGCGCCCCAGCGCGTTCACCAGATCGCGGTTGCCGACCATGTAACCCACGCGCCAACCGGCCATGTTGTAGCTTTTCGACATGGTGAAAAATTCAACAGCGACTTCTTTCGCACCCGGCACTTCGAGTATCGACGGCGCGCGGTAGCCGTCAAACACGATATCGGCGTAGGCCAGATCATGCACCACGTAAATATTGTGTTCACGCGCAATCGCAATCAACCGCTCGAAAAAGGCCAGGTCAACGCATTGCGCGGTCGGGTTGCTGGGGAAATTGACGATCAGCATCTTGGGCTTGGGGTAGCCGTCGCGGATGGCTTTTTCCAGTTCGTCAAAAAAATCGATGTCGGCCTGCATCGGCACGTGGCGAATGTCGGCGCCCGCAATCACCGGCCCGTAAATATGAATCGGGTAGCTGGGGTTGGGCACCAGCACCACGTCGCCGCGCTCCAGTGTCGCCAGCGCCAGATGCGCGATGCCTTCTTTGGAACCAATCGTGACAATCGCTTCGGCATCGGGATCCAGCTCAACATTGTAACGCGTCTGATACCAGTTGCAGATCGCCTTGCGAAGGCGATGGATGCCCTTGGACACCGAATAGCCGTGCGTATCGGGGCGTTGTATGGATTCGATCAGCTTATCGACGATATGCCGTGGCGTGGGGCCGTCGGGATTGCCCATGCTGAAGTCGATGACATCTTCGCCGCGCCGCCGTGCCGCGAGCTTCAATTCACCGGTAACGTTAAACACATACGGCGGCAGCCGTTTGATGCGGGGAAACTCTTCCATAAATGTCCGTAAGTTGCCCGTCAGCGGGCTTCTAAATGTCGCAGTGCGAAAGCGTATAATTTTAGCCGAGCAAGGAACATCAAGCAAATCAAAAACTTATGCAACGCCTATGAAACTCCATCTGGCCAAAAACAGCGATCAAAACCAGTTCACCGGATACGGCGACGGCTATGTGGCGGTGAACCAGCAGCGCTACGAACGCTCGATCGTGGTGACGCCGGCAGTCATCCACGACACCTGGCGCGTCACCGGCGTAGATGCCCTCAGCGCGGACGCGCTGGATTTTCTGTTGACATTAAAACCTGAAATTCTGCTGCTGGGCACCGGCGCCACGCACCGCTTTCCCGGCCCGGCAACGCTGCGCGAATTCGCGCGCGCGCAGATCGGCGTGGAATCCATGGACACCGCCGCCGCCTGCCGCACGTTTAATATTCTGGTGGCGGAAGGACGCAACGTGATTGCGGCCGTTATCGTTTAACGTGTTAAACGTGTCAAACAATTAAGGCAGCAGATCACAACCCGGCCAGCGCCTTCACATGCACCGCCGCACTGCGCCCCAGCGCACTCAATGAATAACCGCCTTCCAGCATCGACACAATGCGGCCATCCGCATGTTTATCGGCTACCGTCATCAACTTCTCGGTAACCCACGCATAATCCGCTTCCACAAACTGAAGCATCGCCAGATCATCTTCGCGATGCGCATCGAAGCCCGCTGAGATAAACAGCATCTGCGGTTTGAACGCTTCCAGCGCGGGCAGCCAGTAGGTTTCAACCGCAGCGCGGAATTCCTTGCCGCCGCTGCGCGCCGCCAGCGGAATATTCACCATGCGTTCAGAACGCCCTTCCGTACCGCTATACGGGTAAAACGGATGCTGAAAGGTTGAAACCATCAACACCCGTTCATCGTCACGAAAAATTGCTTCGGTGCCGTTGCCGTGATGCACATCAAAATCGACTATTGCCACGCGCGCAAGCCCGTGATGATCCAGCGCGTGCGCGGCGGCCACCGCAATGCTGTTGATGACGCAAAATCCCATCGCGCGCGAGCGCTCGGCGTGATGCCCCGGCGGACGCACGGCGCAAAAGGCGTTTTCGGCTTTGCCGGCCATCACCTCGTCGGTGGCGAGCACGCCCGCGCCGGCCGCGCGCAAGGCGGCATCCAGCGTGTGCGGATTCATCGCGGTGTCGGGATCCAGATGCACGATGCCGCGGCTCGGCGATGCGGCTTCGATGGCATCAAGATAGCCCGCTTCATGCACACGCTCCAACTGCTCGCGCGTGGCTTTGGGCGCTTCGCTTTGTTGCACGTGGTTGATGAGCCCCGAGGCAATCAACTGATCGTGAATCGCCGACAGCCGCGCCGGGCATTCGGGGTGCTGCGCGCCCATGTCGTGCAGCAGGCAATCGCGGTGGGTAATGAAAGCGGTAGTCACGCTGAAACTCCATAGCCGAAAATTCGATCAAGGCACGTATAATACCCGCACCTTACCGCCAACACGTAATTGACGTAACCATTTGTTTTTATTGAGTTATTTATGACGAAAATAAAAGAAGTCAGTTCGCAGGTCAGCAGCATCATTCTCGGCAAACAGCGGCAGATTCAGCTTGCGCTGGCGTGCCTGATCGCGCGCGGTCATCTGCTGATTGAAGACGTGCCCGGTGTCGGCAAAACCACACTGGCGCACGCACTGGCGGCGTCACTGGGGCTGAATTTCCATCGCATACAGTTCACCAGCGATCTGTTGCCCGCTGACGTGCTGGGGGTTGCGGTCTACAACAACGACCGTTCCAAATTCGAGTTCCACCCCGGCCCGATTTTTTCGCAGGTGGTGCTGGCCGACGAGATCAACCGCGCCACACCCAAAGCGCAGAGTGCGTTGCTCGAAGCGATGGAAGAACATCAAGTCAC
>JAYVQD010000036.1:0-3093 GCA_043777275.1 Nitrosomonadales bacterium | reverse complement strand
GGCCGCGCGGGCACGCGGGCTGCACACCTGCGCCGAAGCCTCGATTGCGAGCTACCCCGCTATCGTGCGGCGCGAACTGAACATCACGCGCGATTGGACCATCATGTGCGGCATCGCGATGGGCTACGCGCAGGATGACGCGGTGGTGAACACCTTTCAGCCGGCGCGCATCGGCGTGGATGAGTACGCCACGTTTTACGATTGATCGCGCCGCCGCATGAAAGCGCTGCTGATCGTCTATCACACCATGACCGGCGGCGCGCGCCAGATGGCGGAGGCAGCGGCGCGCGGCGCGGCTACCGAACCGGACGTGCAAGTGCGCATTTTGCGAGCCAGTGTCGCCGGGCCGGACGATGTGTTGCAGGCGCAAGGCTATATTTTTGTCACGCCGGAAAATCTCGCGTCGATGTCCGGCATCATGAAAGATTTTTTTGATCGCACGTTTTATGCCGCACTGGATAAAATTACCGGTCGCGCGTACGTCGCGCTGGTGTGCGCGGGCAGCGATGGCGAAAACGCGGTGCGGCAGATCGACCGCATCTGCACCGGCTGGCGGCTGCGCAAAGCCGCCGAGCCGGTGATCGTCTGCACGCACGCGCAGACGCCGGAAAAAATCCTCGCCATGAAAACGATATCGCCTGAACAATTGCAACGCTGTGAAGAAGCAGGCGCGGCGCTGGCGGCGGGATTGGTGCTGGGGATATTTTGATACGGCGGCTTTCAATAGTATTGCTCACGCTTTTGATTGGCGCGTGTACGTCGCTGCCACAGCAAAAGGGCTTGCCGCGGTACACGAACCTGCCGCTGACCGAACGGCCCTCGGTGAGTTTCGGCGCGCGGCGGCCGAACTTTGTGATTCTTCATCACACCGCCGACAACACCGCTGAAGATTCGCTGCGCACGCTGACCCGGCCCCAGTTCGAGGTGAGCGCGCATTATCTGATCGGTCGTGATGGCACGCTTTATTATCTGGTGGACGAACTCGCGCGCGCCTGGCATGCGGGTGAAGCGTACTGGGGCGGCACAACAGATTTAAATTCGGCTTCCATCGGCATCGAGCTCGACAACAATGGCAATGAACCGTTTGCGGAACCGATGATCGCTACCCTGTTGTTGCTACTCGATGATTTGAAGGCGCGCTACAACATTCCCACGGCGAATTTTCTCGCACACGGCGACATTATTCCGGGACGCAAAGTCGATCCCAGCCGGTTTTTTCCGTGGAAGCGGCTCGCCGGGCGGGGCTTCGGCGTGTGGTGTGAGCCGCCGTTCGAAGCGGCTCCGGTAACGACAAGCGATGCCGTGCTGCTCACGGCGCTGGGCTACGATGTCACCCGGTTGGACGCAACCCGGGCCGCCTTTCGCCGCCGCTTTCTCGCGCAGGAAAACGCAGACGCGCTGACGGCGACGGAGAGCGCGCTGCTGCATTGCCTGGTGCAGCGCAAATTCGAGCGCTAGTTTTCGCCAAGGAAGTTGTATATAAGTATTTGTTTTTAAACAATATTTTTATCATCTCGCAGCTTCATCCAACGCCGCACCGCGCCGTTCACGCGCCACACCAGCGCGCCTACAACAATCAGCGCGATCAAGCCGCGCATCGCGCTCGCGGCAAATGCGGCGTCGAATACCGGCCACGGAAACTTCGCGAGTTGCTCGCCGCGTTCGAGCATCCAGTGCCAGGCGGTGTGCGCCACCAGCGCCGACAGCATCAGGTTGCCGATGCGCGCCGCCAACGCGTGTTTGAACAGCAGCGAAAGCACCGGCAACAAAATGATCAGCACCGCAAGCTGGCCGATCTCCACACCGAGGTTGAACGCCAGCAGCGACGTCACCAGATGATCGCCCGCGAATTGCAGCGATTCGCGCAGCGCGAATGAAAATCCGAAACCATGCACCAAACCGAAGGCGAAGGTGATGATCCAGCGCCGGTGAAGATTGCTGCCCACCATGTTTTCCAGTGCCATGTAGATAATGGTGAGCGCGATCATCAACTCGATCAACGGCGGAAACCACAGCGCATCCGGCACAAAGCCGAACGCGGCGGCGATCAGCGTGATCGAATGCGCCACCGTGAATGAGGTGACGATGACGAGCAGCGGCCGCCACTGCCGCAGTTGCGCCAGCGGAATCATCAGGCACAGCAAAAACAACAAGTGATCCGTGCCTTCAAGAATATGCCGGAAGCCGGAGACGGCAAAACGCCATGCCGCCTGATGCCAGCGCGGATCAAGGCGCACCAGCCCCGCGTCGCCGTGAAATTCGTAGGCGCGTGTTTCCACGCCCGGCGGTAAAAAGCGCAGCGCGGTGGAAACCTTCAGTCCCAACCGATCCACGCGCGCGCGCACGGCGAAATCGGAACGATCCGACTGAATCGGGTATTCGAGCAGCACATCGAGCAGTTGCTGATTCCAGTAAAGGTCAAGATTGTCCGCCAGCGGCGGGCTTTTGAGATGGGCCATCGCGGATTCGTACGCGGTGAATGAGGTGTCCGACGGCAACGACACGCGCACGTGCGCGATGCGCGGCGCGGGCAGGCGCGCGTCGTTCTCAAAAATGTCGAGACTCTCGATCAACCATTGTTTGGCGGCGTTGCGCAGCGCTTCATCGGCCTTTGATACCTCAAGGTAGCCGGGGCCGCGCCTGGGGAAATCCACTTCGCGCAACGCCGACATCGGCGCGCGCACCAGCACTTGCAGTGTATTGCCGGCGGGTTTGAAAATTATATGCAGACGCACATCGGCGGGAATATCGTGGGCATGCGTGTGCGTGACCACGCCGGTCGCCAGCGCCAACGTGCCGACGATCCACAGGATGAATTTCTGTATTCGGTTCATACGTGTCCGAAAGGTTGCCGTTTTTTTGTGTTGTGCGGACGATGCCACATAACGAACTTCAAGCGGTTTTGATGGGGTGACGTGGCCAAAATGTCGTGCGTATAATGGCTGCGCACGCATGAGAGATCAACCAGATCAACCACCAGCGGGGAGGCCATCATGAAGTTTCGCCATTGGTATCGTAATTTGAAACGTAATCATGTTGCCGGTGCGGTGCTGACGTTGAGCATAGCCGGTTTGGGGCTGGGTCAGGCGCTGC
>JAYVQD010000035.1:0-3098 GCA_043777275.1 Nitrosomonadales bacterium | reverse complement strand
CCCACAGCGTGGTGTGCTGCGGCAACTCCAACAAGGGTGTCGCGCTGTACGACGGCAAAGTGTTTCGCACCACGCTCGACGCGCATGTGATCGCGCTGGATCAGAAAACCGGCAAAGAAGTGTGGCGGCAAAAAGTCGCCGAGTGGACAGAAGGTTATTCGCTCACCGTGGCGCCCACCATTGCCAACGGCGTGTTGATTACCGGCTGTTCCGGCGCAGAGTTCGGCGCGCGCTGCTTCCTCGATGGCTGGGATCCGGCCACCGGCAAAAAACTGTGGCGGCGTCACACCACTGCCGGCCCCGGTGAAAAAGGCCATGATACCTGGGAGCCGCGCGAGACCTATCTGCATGGCGGGGCCAGCACCTGGATCACCGGCTCGTATGATCCCGAGCTTGATCTGGTGTATTGGGGCACCGGCAATGCCGGCCCGTGGACCTCTGAAAAACGCAAAGGCGACAACCTGTACGTGGCGTCGATACTCGCGATCAAGCCCAAGACTGGCGAAATCGCCTGGCACTATCAGCTTGCACCCAACGACGTGTGGGATTGGGATACCTGGGAAATCATCCTCGGTGAACTGCGCGTTGACGGCAAAATGCGCAAGGTGGCGATGAACATGAGCCGCAATGGATTTTTGTATGTGATTGACCGCACCAATGGCCAATTGATTTCAGCGCAGCCGTTTGAAAAAGTGAATTGGGCCACCCACATTGATCTGAAAACCGGCCGCCCGGTGGAGTCGCAAACATCGATGGATCTGCGCGCGGGCAAGACCATCGAAATGTGGCCGGGCATCCGCGGCGCGAAAAACTGGCCGCACGCGGCGTTCAGCCCGAAGACCGGGCTGCTCTATGCCAATACCAATCATGGTTATTCGACTTACCGCTTTGTGCCGTTGCAGGAATTCAAACCGGGCTTTCGTTATCAGGGCATTGAAAATATCGCCTCACCGGTCAAACCCGATACGCTCGCCGGTCACATGGAGGCGATTGATCCGTTAACCGGCAAGCCCAAGTGGCGTACGCCGCTGCACGGCCACATGATCGCCTCGGCCATGCTCGCCACCGGCGGCAACCTGTTGTTTACCGGGCAGCACACCGGTGAATTCATCGCGGTGGATGCCGACAACGGCAAAACCCTGTGGTCGTTCAAAACCGGCTCGGGCATCAACGCGCAGCCAATTACCTGGACCAAAAACGGCAAGCAATACGTGACTGTGCTCTCCGGCATCGGCGGCGTGGGGTCAGGGCGCCGCGGCCTGCCGGATATTCCACTCGGCGGCTCGGTGTGGACGTTTGCATTGTTTGACCAGTAAAGGGAAAGTGGAATTGATAACAGCAACACGCTTTAAGATGATCGCCGTCGTGGCCTGCGCGTTGGCGCATGCCGCGGCGGCACAAGCGGACGCGCCGGATTCACCAGGGGCACCCGTTGCGTCCACGCCCGAGCAAATCAAAAAAGGCGCGGCCACTTATTCGCAAAATTGTTCGCCGTGCCACGGTCCGCGTATGCTCGACCCGCAAGGTGCGTTTGATTTGCGCACCTTTCCGCGAGACGACAAAAACCGCTTCATCACATCCGTGGCAAAAGGCAAAAACCAGATGCCGCCCTGGGCCGGTTTGTTGAGCGCGGACGATATCGAGGCGCTATGGGCCTACACCATCGCCGGTGAAAAATAGCCACGGGAGGTGGCGCCATGAGTAACGCTGAACGCTATACCCGAGTCGCCATTATTCTGCATTGGCTGATTGCCATCGGCGTGCTGGCGCAGATCGCGTTCGGCTGGTGGATGATCGAAATTCCCAAGGTGCCGACGGGCGTGCGCGCCTACTGGTTTAACATCCACAAATCCATCGGCCTGACGCTGGGCATGCTGATCCTGCTGCGCGTGGTGTGGCGCTTCACCCACGGCGCGCCGCCGTTGCCCGAGCATATTCCGCAGTGGCAAAAAATGGCTGCGAAGATCAGCCACTACGCTATGTATGCGTGCATGGTCATCATGCCGGTGTCGGGCTATCTGGGTTCGTCGTTCACCAAGTACCCGATCAAGTATTTTGGTTATACCCTGCCGCATTGGGGCTGGGACGCGCCGGCGTACAAAGAAATTTGCAGTCAGGTGCATTACATCACCGTGATTATTCTCATGACGCTGATCGCGCTGCATTTCGCGGCGGCGGTCAAGCACATGATCGCGCGTGATGGGGTGATCCAGCGCATGTGGCGTTGATAGCGAAACCAAACAAGAGAATTCATGCGCACCCAACTGGTCACCATTCAAACCGACACCATTCCCATCGACGGCGCGTTTCATGAGCCTGATGAACGAGAGGGAGAAGCCAAAGGCGCGGTGCTATATTTCCACGGCAACACCATGAATTTTTACACCGGCGGCGCGCGCTTTCTGCCTCCGGTGCTGACTAAATTGGGGCTCGCGGTGTTGGCGTTCAACCGGCGCGGCCATGACATCCTCACCACGCGCATGAGCCGCGCGCCCGAGGGCGGCGCGTTTCAGACCATAGCCGAATCCATCGCCGACAACCGTTATGCCGCGCAGTGGCTGGCGGCGCGCGGCTTTGCTACACCCATCATCATGGGGCACAGCAACGGCGGCATGCTCTCCACGCGCCATGTCGTCGATCACCCGCATACCCCGGCGCTGGTGTTGCTGTCGGCCGGACGCGGCGGCGCGCAGCAGGACACCTCCGGCGGCAGCGAGAAGTTGTTCGCGGCCGGCAAGCTGGATGAGTTGACGCAAAAGGCGCGCGAACTTGTCGCGGCGGGACGCGGCCGCGAGCTCATGTTCATGCCCGGCTGGTGGTATGTCATCAGCGCGGAAAGTTTTCTGGATCGCATCGTTGCCGTGCCCGACACCATTGCGCTCGCGTCGCAAATCAAATGCCCGGTGCTGGCGATACGCGGCGACAAGGAAGAACGCGACCGTTATCCCGCTGAAGAATTTCAGGCCGCATGCGGCGGGCCGTGCGATGTGAACATCGTTGCGAACTGCGATCACTTCTACAATGACCGCGAAGACCATGTGGCGGGGATAGTGTCATCGTGGCTGGCGAAGACACTGAAGTTGTAGGGCGGAAAAGCG
>JAYVQD010000034.1:0-12185 GCA_043777275.1 Nitrosomonadales bacterium | reverse complement strand
CGCCAGCGCGTCGCGCGCTCGGTCAGGGCCGAGAAAGCGACCGAGCAGTGCGCGCAAATCGTTCACCGACGCACTGCCACGCCAGAATCGCGCGGCTGCGGGAGAATGTCGGGATGCGTCCACGAACAACGTGGCCTGACCATGCTCCGACGCATCTGGCCGGTGCAGCAGTGAAATCGTCACGTAGAGCCCGATATTGGCGAGCATGCTCCAGAACAGACAATGCGAGATTTCATCCAAACCCTGCAAGCCGAACAGTTGCTGCGGCTTGAGCAGATCGATACCGAACATGCCTTGCGACAGAAACGTGATCGGCAGCCAGCCGGACTTGGCGAACGACGGCAGCAACAGGGTGTAGAGCCAAATCAGGAATCCCGCGCTCAAACCGCAGATCGCACCGAGCCGGTTGCCGCCTTTCCAGAACATGCCGCCGATGATGGCGGGGGCGAATTGCGCTACTGCGGAGAATGAAATTAATCCAATAGAAACAAGAGCATACGCTTCACCGGCGAGATAAAAGTAAATGTAGCCCAGCATCAATATCGCCACGATCGCGCCACGCCGTATGCCGAGCAGCAAACGCGACAAGTCGCGCCGTTCAGTGAGCCGTAGCCAGCGCAGGCGCAGCAGCACCGGCATCACCAGGTCGTTGCACACCATGGTGGACAAGGCGATGGTTTCCACGATGACCATGCCGGTTGCCGCAGACAAGCCGCCAATGAAGGCGAGCATGGCGATCCAGATTTGTTGTTCTGCGATGGGCAGCGTCAGCATGAAGGTATCGGCGTCCACGCCGCCAGCGGGGAAGCGCAGCAGCCCGCCCAAGGCGATGGGCAGCACAAAAATATTGATCGCCAGCAGATACAGCGGAAACAACCAGATGGCTTTGTTCAGATGCCGCTCATCGACGTTTTCCACCACGGCCACCTGAAATTGGCGCGGTAAAAACAGGATCGCAAGCATCGACAGCAGCGTGAGCGAGGCCCACGAGGTGTAGCCGCCGGATTCTCCGCCGGCCGTCATCAGCGCATGCAGTTGCGGATTTTCTCGGGCGCGCTGAAAAATATCCGCAAAGCCGTTGTACATGCCGTAGGTCACAAACAACCCTACGGCAAGGAACGCCACCAGCTTCACCACCGATTCAAATGCGATGGCAGCGACCAGACCCTCGTGGCGCTCGGTCGCATCCAGGTGCCGCGTGCCGAACAGGATGGTGAACGCCGCCAGCATCATCGCGATGTAAAACGTGTTGTCCCCGACAAACGGCTGCGAGCCGAGTTTTTCGGGCATGGCAATGCCGGGGAAGTGCAGAATGATGGAAAAGCTGGTGGAGATGGCTTTGAGTTCCAGCGCGATGTAGGGAACGATGCCGACCACGGCGATGATGGTGACGAGCCCGCCCAGCACCTGGCTTTTGCCATAGCGTGATGCCACAAAATCGGCGATGGAAGTGATGCGATTGGCCTTGCTGATGCGTATCATTTTCAGCAGCAGAAACCACCACAGCGCCGCCATCAGCGTGGGGCCGAGATAAATCGGCAGAAAGCCGATGCCGGAGGTCGCGGCGCGGCCCACGCTGCCGTAAAACGTCCACGAAGTGCAGTAGACGGCCAGTGACAGCGCGTAGATGTATGGATTGGCGATCAGGCTGCGGCCTTGATCCGCGCGTTTGTCGCCGTAGGCCGCGATGGCGAACAGCAGGCCAACGTAGGCAAACGAGGCGACGACGATAATGCCGCCGGTCAGCACGAGGGTTTCCTAGTCGCGGCCGTGGCGCTCAACCACCAGCGCCATCAAGCCGATGAGCGCGGCCCACGCACCGAATATATAGCAGTAGAGCACGGGGATGCCGAAGATTGCGCCATCGCGGGCGAACAATTGCAGCAGCGGGTAGTTGAACAGCAAACAACCCAGCACGAACAACGCCGCGAGGCGTTGTCCCCGCTGCTCGGTGCGTACCGGCTGAGGCTGGCTCACAGCGGTAGTTTTAACTGATCCAGTATCGCCGGATTCTCAAGGGTCGAAATATCCTGCGTGATCTCTTCGCCCTTGGCGATGGAGCGCAGCAAGCGGCGCATGATTTTTCCGGAGCGCGTTTTGGGCAGGTTGTCGCCGAAGCGGATGTCGCGCGGCTTGGCGATGGGGCCGATTTCCTTGGCCACCCAGTCTTGCAACTCCTTGATGATTTTTTTCGCTTCGTCGCCGGTCGGGCGTGAGCGCTTGAGTACCACAAAGGCGCAGATCGCTTCGCCGGTAAGTTCGTCCGGGCGTCCTACCACGGCGGCTTCGGCCACCAGATCTTTGTTCGCCACCAGCGCGGATTCGATTTCCATCGTGCCCAGTCGATGGCCCGACACATTCAGTACGTCGTCGATGCGCCCCATGATGCGAATGTAGCCCTCGGAATCGTAGGCGGCGCCGTCACCCGCGAGGTAATACTTGCCGTGGAAATCTTCCGGGTAATAGGTTTTTTTGAAGCGCTCCGGGTCGCCCCAGATGGTGCGTAGCATCGACGGCCACGGTTTTTTGATGACGAGGATGCCGCCTTTGCCGCGGCCTACCGATTGGCCCGTTTCATCGACAATATCCGCCATTACACCGGGCAGCGGAAAAGTGGCCGACCCCGGTTTGGTGGGCGTAGCACCCGGTAGCGGCGTAATCATGTGGCCGCCGGTTTCGGTTTGCCACCAGGTATCGACGATAGGGCAACGGCTGCCGCCGACGGTTTCGTGGTACCAGATCCACGCCTCCGGGTTGATCGGTTCGCCCACCGTGCCGAGGATACGCAGACTGTTCAGATCATATTTTTTCGGCAGATCGCCACCGGCTTTTATCAGTGAGCGTATCGCCGTCGGCGCGGTGTAAAACACCGTCACTTTATGATCCTGAATCATTTTCCAGAAACGGCCGGCATCGGGGTAAACCGGTACGCCTTCAAAAATGACTTCGGTAGCGCCGCACGCCAGCGGGCCGTAGCACACATAGGAGTGCCCGGTGACCCAGCCCACATCCGCAGTACACCAGAACACATCGTTCGGCTTGTAGTCGAACGTCCACTTCATCGTGAGAATCGTCCACAGCAAATAGCCGCCGGTGGAATGCTGGATGCCCTTGGGCTTGCCGGTGGAGCCGGAAGTGTAAAGAATGAACAACGGATGCTCGGCGTTGACCCACGTCGGCTCGCATACCTCCGATTGGTTTTTCACCAAATCATGCAGCCAAATATCACGTTGAGCGCGCCATTCAACTTTCGTGCCGGTGCGTTGGTAAACGACGACGCTATGAATCGACTCGCAGCCACCCAGTGCGATGCCTTCGTCCACCGCGGGTTTCAACGGAATTTCGCGCCCGCCGCGAAACTGTCCGTCGGCGGTGAGCACCGCTACCGCGCCCGCGTCGATGATGCGCTCCTGCAAACTTTTTGCCGAGAAGCCGCCGAACACCACGGAATGAATCGCGCCTATGCGCGCGCACGCCTGCATGCACACCACGGCCTCAATCGACATCGGCATGTAGACGATCACGCGGTCGCCGAGCTTGATGCCGCGCGATTTCAGGCCATTGGCGGCGACGCACACCTGACGATGCAGCTCGCGGTAGGTAATGGTGTTGACCTTGCCGTCGTCGGCTTCAAAAATAATCGCGATCTTGTCCGGCTGGGTCTTCAGATGCCGGTCCAGACAATTGTACGAAGCGTTCAGTTCGCCATCGTGGAACCACTTGAAAAACGGTGCGTTGGATTCGTCCAATGTATGGGTAAACGGCTTCTGCCAGAGCAACTCCTTGCGCGCCTGGTTGGCCCAGAAACCTTCAAAATCGCGTTCGGCTTCCGCACACAGCGTGCGGTAGGCATCCATGCCGGAAATGTTGGCCTGTTTGATAAACGCGTCGCTCGGCGGGAACAGGCGCTCTTCGTGCAGAACGGATTCAAGGTTGGACATGCATATCTCCGAAGATGTAATGCGGGTCTGGACGTGTGGATCGCTTCTACGCCGCGCACCGCACGGCGGCGACGGAAAGTCATTTTGTTTTCTGAGCGATAATAAAAACACTAATCGTGGTGCTTGTAAAGAAGCCCACAGGACGAATGCTGGCAAAAAGCCCTGATGGCGCGCATACTGACGTCTTTCTTACGATCTACGGCGGGCCTCCCCGCATTGCATGGTAGTGAACTTGGTCAGGTCCGGAAGGAAGCAGCCACAGCTATTCTCTGCAAGTGCCGGGGGTTAGGCTCGCCACCCCCCATTTCGATTGCTCATCGTTTATCGCTTATCGCTCAGTAGTTGCCTGATCGTGTTTATCGTGAACGGTGGCCGTGATGCCGCGTAAAATACCGGTTTTCACAGATGCCGTGTTGACGACTAATTCGCCGTGACCCAAGTTCTCGCCCGTAAGTGGCGCCCCAAATCCTTTACTCAACTGGTCGGACAAGAGCATGTTGTCCGCGCGTTGAGTAATGCGCTTAAACAGCAGCGCCTGCACCATGCCTATCTGTTTACCGGCACACGCGGCGTGGGTAAAACCACGCTGGCGCGCATTATCGCCAAGGCGCTGAATTGCGAGACCGGCATCACGGATGCGCCCTGCGGCATATGCACGGCCTGCACCGAAATTGACGCCGGTCGCTTTGTCGATCTGGTCGAGCTCGATGCGGCCTCCAATACGCAAGTCGATAACATGCGCGAATTGCTGGAAAACGCGCTGTATGCGCCATCAAGCGGCCGTTTCAAGGTCTACATCATCGACGAAGTGCATATGCTGTCGCGCAATGCGTTTAACGCGATGCTGAAAACGCTCGAAGAACCGCCGGCGCATGTGAAATTCATTCTCGCCACCACCGATCCGCAAAAAATCCCGGTGACGGTGTTGTCGCGCTGCCTGCAATTCAATCTGAAGCAGATTCCACAACAGCAGATAGCAGAGCGCCTGCGCTTTGTGCTGGACGCGGAAAAAATAGTGTTCGAGCCTGCCGCACTGGCGCTGATTGCCCGTGCCTCACAAGGCAGTTTGCGTGATTCTCTGTCGTTGCTCGATCAGGCCATTGCCTATGGCGGTGGCCGGGTGGATGAGGCTTCGGTGCGCGCCATGCTCGGTGCGGTGGATCAACAGCACCTGTACGCGATACTCGATGCGCTGGCGAGCGGCGATGGCGCGGCGATGATGGCCAAGGCCGACGAGATGGCCGCGCGCAGTTTATCGTTTGAAGCCGCGTTGCTGGACATGGGAACGCTGTTACATCGTTTGGCCATGGCGCAGCAGTTGCCCGACACCGTGGCGATGGATGACCCCGACCGGGACACCGTGCTGGCGCTCGCGCAACGCTTTGCCGCGGACGAATTGCAACTGCATTACCAGATTGCCTTGCAGGGACGCAGCGACATCGGCCTGGCGCCGGACGAATACGCCGGGTTTACCATGACGCTGTTGCGCATGCTCGCGTTCACGCCTGCTGCCGGCGGCTCTCAGCCGCCGCTGCGCGCGACTGCGGCGGGGCGCGTTTCTGAACCGAGGGCGTCCGCTGTTTCGGCGTCATCAGCGGTTGCCGCGACGTCTGCCCCGATCGCCCCGGCGGCGTCAGTGGCGGTGGCGGTAGACGTGAGCGCCTCATGGGAGGCAATCGTCGGCGATCTGGGGCTGATCGGCATGACCGGCCAACTCGCGCGCAATTGCGCGATGACCCAGCTAACCGCCGAAGAGATCGAACTCAGTTTGCCTAAGACCCAGGAGCGTTTGCTCGAAGGCGCGCATCACGGCAAGCTCAAAGCCGCGCTGCAGCAGCGTTTTGGCGAGACATTCCGCGTGACGTTCAAAGTAGTATCGGGTGACGTGCATACGCCCGCCGTTGTGGAAAAACGCGAGCAGAACGAGCGGCAGGCGCAAGCGATCGCAGCCATTGAAAACGATCCTTTCATCAAAGAGTTGCAGGAATCCTTTGGCGGCAACTTGAAAAAATCTTCGATTCAACCATTACCGTAGAGGCGCCATCATGATGAAAGGCCAATTGGCAGGGCTGATGAAGCAAGCGCAGCAGATGCAGGAGAACATGAAAAAGATGCAGGATCAGCTCGCTGCCGTTGAAGTGGAAGGGCAAGCAGGCGCCGGCATGGTGAAGGTGACGATGAATTGCCAGCATGGTGTGCGTCGCGTTGCGATTGACGACAGTGTGCTGAAGGATGTCGCAAACGATAAAGAGATGCTCGAAGACCTGATCGCCGCGGCGATGAACGACGCCGTGCGGCGCGTCGAAGCCACGCGGCAGGAAAAAATGTCGGGCATGACGGCCGGCCTGCCGCTGCCGCCCGGCTTTAAAATGCCGTTCTAAGCGACAGTAATGTAAGTATTTGTTTTTAAACAATAATATTTAGTGTATCCTGCGTTCGATGCAAGCCCTGTCGGTACTGGAAGAACTCATCGCTGCGTTGCGCTGCCTGCCGGGTGTCGGCCCGAAATCGGCGCAGCGCATGGCCTATCATCTGTTGCAGCGCGATCAGGCGGGCGCCGGGCGCTTGTCCGGTGCGCTGCGCGGCGCACTCGATCGCATACGCCACTGCGAGCGCTGTAATAGTTTTGCCGAAGAAGCGTTGTGTCAGCTTTGTGCATCGCCGCGTCGTGACGGCACGTTGTTGTGCGTGGTCGAATCGCCGGGCGATTTGCTGATGGTGGAACAGACGCAGAGTTATCGCGGCCTGTATTTTGTTTTGCTGGGCGTGCTGTCGCCGCTGGATGGCGTCGGCCCCAAAGAGATTCATCTGGATCGTCTGTTAAAGCGGGCAACCGACGGCGTGGTTCGCGAAGTGGTGCTCGCCACCAACTTCACTGCCGAAGGCGAAGCGACCGCGCATTACATCGGCGAGCTGCTCGCGGCCAGAGGCATCAGCGTCACGCGTATCGCCCGCGGCCTGCCGGTGGGTGGAGAACTCGATCACGTCGATGCCGGCACGCTGGCGCAGGCGGTGCTGGAACGGCGCGCGGTATAGCTGTAGTTCAGTTCTTCCCTCGTTTTATTCCGTGGGCGCCTTGGCCTATCGGAGCTTTCGCCGGAGATCGGTGATCACGCTTTCAACGCATTAGAAAAAGGCCCACAAATTGCCAGCCAGACCCTCATCTCCCGCACCCAGGCCGGTCGCCGGCGACGTCGAATCGCAAAAGCTGCAAAAAGTGTTGGCGCAAGCAGGCACTGGTTCACGCCGCGCAATGGAAACGTGGATTGAAGCAGGGCGCGTCACGGTCAATGGCAAAATAGCGACTATCGGCGCGCGCGTGACGCCAGAGGATCGCATTCAGGTCGATGGCCGTGCGATTCGTGTCGAATCGACGGCGCAACCGGCGCGGGTGCTGATCTATCACAAGCCCGAGGGCGAAATTGTCACGCGTGAAGACCCGCAGGGCCGCGAAACCGTATTTACCAAGTTGCCGCGTTTGCGCGGCGCGCGCTGGTTGTCGATCGGGCGACTCGACGTCAGCACCAGCGGTCTGTTGATATTTACGACTTCCGGCGATCTGGCGAACACCATGATGCACCCGCGTTTTTCGGTGGAGCGCGAATACGCAGCGAGAATTTTCGGCACCTTGTCTGCGGATCAGGCGACGCAATTGCGCAAGGGCATCACCCTCGACGATGGCGAAGCGCATTTTGAATCGCTGGTGGACGAAGGCGGGGAGGGCTCGAACCACTGGTACCGCATCATCGTGAGCGAAGGACGAAACCGGCTGGTGCGCCGCTTGTTCGAGGCAGTCGGATTTACGGTGAGCCGCTTGATGCGGGTGCGTTTCGGCATCCTCGCGCTACCCTCACGGCTCAAGCGGGGTCAGTTCAGCGAGCTGGAGCCTGATGAAGTGCGCCGTCTTACCGATTGGCTGGCGCGTGCGCCCAAAGGTGCGCGGGTGGCCGATGGATCGCGGCCCGCCAAAGCCTTGGCGGCGCCGGATGTGCGCAAGGCGGCAGCGGCAGCAGCGCCAGTTCACAACACATCGCGCACATCGCGCGCAGCACGCCCGGCACGACCCGCACCCGCAGCAGGCGTAGCACCCGTCTTCCCAAAGCGCAGCAGTTCTTCTCGCGTCAAAACAAATACGCAATCATCGCCAGCGCTGGTTTCAGGCCAGAAAAACGGCAAGCGCGGCCAGGCGCGTTCGACGCGGTCGCGCGCATGACCGCATTCGACCATGAGTATGCCTTTCGGCTTGAGAAGGGCCGCGGCCTGCGCCAGAATAATCCGCACGGCATCCAAACCGTCGTTACCGCCCGCCAGCGCCAGCGCCGGTTCGCGCCGGTATTCTTTGGGTAGCGACTTCATGACGGTGGCCCGCACGTACGGCGGATTGGAGATGATCAGGTCGTAACGGCGTGTGCGCAAGGCATGAAAATAGTTTGATTCCACCAAGGTGATGCGCCGCGTCAGCCGATGACGCCGCACGTTAATGCGGGCAACCTCAAGGGCTTCTGTCGAGATATCCGCAGCGTCGATGCGCGCTTTTTGAAAAGTTTTTCCCAGCAGAATAGCCAGACAGCCCGAGCCGGTGCAAAGGTCGAGCGCGCTGTGGACACCGCTTTTCGCAGGCCAGCAGGCGGCTGCTTCCTGTAACAACAACCCGGCAATGTAGGAGCGTGGCACCAGCGCGCGTTCGTCGATGTAAAAGCGATGCGGGCCCAGCCACGCTTCCCTGGTTAAATACGCGACAGGCATGCGCTGCTGGATGCGCTGTTTGAAAAGCGCGATGACCCGCGCAGCCTGATCGGCACTGACGGCTTGTGTGGCCGGCAAATGCGCCAGAGGTAGTTTCAGCGCGTGCAGTGTGAGGTAGATCGCTTCGTCGCGGGCATTGGTGGTGCCGTGCCCATAGGAAAGTCCGGCGTCGGTGAACCAGCGTTCGCCACGGCGTGCGAGTGCGCCAACGGTGGTCGCTGCCTTGTCTCGGTTACGGTTTATCAAGCGCGCCGAGGTTTAACTGGATGCTGGAGAAGTCGTCGCGCGCTTTGGGCGCGTCCGCAGTGGCCGGCGGCGCGCCGGGTTTATCGACATTTTTCGTGGCATTGTCGATCAGCCAGCGCAAATTGGTCGGCGAATCCGCATTGGCCAGCGCCTCATCGAGCGTGATCGTTCCGGCCGCGTAATGGTTGAATAGCGCTTGTTCAAAGGTTTGCGAGCCCGGCGCCATGCTTTGCTCCATTGCTTCTTTGATGCTGCCGAGCTCGCCTTTGTTGATTAACTCCTGAATGAACTTGGTATTGAGCAGCACTTCCACCGCTGGTACGCGCCGGCCATCCGCGGTACGTACCAGCCGCTGGGAAATCACACAGCGGATGCCGATAGCGAGATCCGCAAGCACCGCTTCGCGCATGTCGCGCGGGAAAAAATTGATAATGCGGTTGAGCGCGTTGTAGCTGTTATTCGCGTGCAGCGTGGTCATGCACAGGTGGCCGGTTTGCGCGAACAGCAGCGCGCTTTGCAGCGTCTCTTTTTCGCGCACTTCACCGATCATGAGCAGGTCGGGCGCTTCGCGCATGGCGCTGAGCAGCGCCGCTTCAAACGAGTGCGTATCCACGCGCACTTCGCGCTGGTTGACGATGGATTTTTTGTGCCGGAAGGCGAATTCAACCGGATCCTCGATGGTCAGAATATGGCCGGAACGGGTGGCATTCCGGTAGTCGATCATCGACGCCATGGTGGTTGACTTGCCTGATCCCGTTGAGCCGACGATGAGGATCAGGCCCAGCTTTTCCATGATGATTTCTTTGAGTATCGGCGGCAGTCCCAGCGTATCGAATGCGGGCACATCCGGCTTGACGAAACGCACCACCATGCCGAGCGTATTGCGTTGCTGAAAAATATTGATGCGGTAGTTGCCGACCGCCTCACCATCCGGGCCGGGTTCGCCACGGCGCGCGAAGTTCATTTCGAGACGTTCGTCAAATTCCGTGATCTGTTGCGTCGTCATCAACTCATAGCAGATTTGCTTGATTTGCTCCGGCGTGAGTTTCTGGCTGTTGACGGGCATGACCGTGCCGTTGATCTTGATCTGGATCGGCGCACCCGCCGTAAAAAACAGATCGGATGCCTGCTTGTCGGCCATGAGCTTGAACAACGGAGTGACGAACATGGAATTCTCCCCAGTAGGTAGCGCGGTAGTGCGGTATTGTTATGTGGGTTGTGCGGACTCGGTGATTAGTCTCCGCGCAACAGGTCGTTGATACTGGTCTTGGCACGGGTTTGCGCGTCGACCTGTTTCACAATGACGGCACAGTATAGATTGCATTTTCCGTCCGCCGACGGCAGCGAGCCGGACACCACCACCGACCCTGCCGGCACCCGGCCATACAGCACTTGCCCGGTCTGGCGATGATAAATCTTGGTGCTTTGCCCGATGAATACGCCCATCGAAATGACTGAACCGGTCTCGACGATCACGCCTTCGACGATTTCCGAGCGCGCGCCGATAAAGCAATTGTCTTCGATGATGGTCGGATTCGCTTGCAGTGGTTCGAGCACGCCGCCGATGCCGACACCGCCGGACAGATGCACATTTTTGCCGATTTGCGCGCACGAGCCGACCGTCGCCCAGGTATCGACCATGGTGGATTCATCGACGTAGGCGCCGATGTTGACGAACGACGGCATCAAAATCACGTTCTTCGCGATATACGAGCCTTTGCGCGCAGCCGCGGGCGGAACCACACGGTAACCGGCTTGCGCGAAATCACTCGCGGCAAAGCCCGCGAATTTCGACGGCACTTTGTCGTAGTACTGCGAATAACCGTCTTTTAATACGGCGTTGTCCTGTAAACGGAATGACAGCAGCACCGCTTTTTTGATCCACTGGTGCGTCACCCATTCGCCGTTGATTTTTTCGGCGACACGCAGCGTGCCGCGATCGAGCTGGTCGATGACGCCGTTGACGGCGTTGCGCACGTCGGTCGGCGCATTGGCGAGGGAAATGTTGGCGCGGTCGTCCCAAGCGTGGTCGATAGTGTTTTGCAGGGTATTAGGCATAATTTATGTAAGTATTTGTTTTTAAAGAATAATTTTAAGATGTTTTAATCATGAAATCCGCGATGCGGCGTGCGCTTTCGGCGCATTCTTCGACCGTGGATACCAAGGCTACACGAATGCGGTTCACACCGGGATTCACACCGCCGGATTCGCGTGCGAGGTAGCTGCCGGGCAACACCGTGACGTTCTTCTCGACATATAACCGTCGTGCAAATTCGGTATCGCTGATCGCGGTCGGCAACCACAAATAAAACGCCGCGTCGGGCCAGGTTGCATCGCATGCCGGTTGCAGTATGGACAGCGCGGTGGCGAATTTTTCGCGGTACAAACGGCGATTTTCAATCACGTGTGTTTCATCGCCCCACGCAGTGGCGCTGGCCACCTGCACCGGGCCGCTCATGGCACAGCCGTGGTAGGTGCGATACAGCAGATATTGCTTGATGATGGCAGCGTCGCCCGCCACAAAGCCCGAACGCATGCCGGGCACGTTGGAGCGTTTCGACAGGCTGGAAAACATCACCAGCCGCGGAAACCCGTCGCGGCCCAGTTGGCGCGCGGCGTCGAGCGCGCCGAGGGGCGGCTTGCCTTCCTCAAAGTAAATTTCCGAATAACATTCGTCGGAGGCGATCACAAAACCGTATTGGTCCGACAAATCAAACAGCGCTTTCCACTCGGCCAGCGACATCACCGCGCCCGTCGGATTGCCGGGCGAGCAGGTATAAATCAGTTGCGTGCGTCGCCACACCGCATCGGGAATGTCGTTGAGATTCGCTTTGTAACGGTTGCCCGGCAGGCTATTCAGAAAATACGGTGTCGCGCGGCCGAGCAGCGCCGCACCTTCATAAATCTGATAAAACGGATTGGGGCAAATAACGATCGGATCAGGCTTGCGCGGATCGATCACCGCCTGCGCAAATGAAAACAGCGCTTCGCGGCTGCCGGTTACCGGAATCACCTGCGTCGCCGCATCCAGCGTGACGTGATAACGCTGCGACGCCCACTGCGCGATGGCGTGTCGCAGCGCGTCGGTGCCCGCGGTGGCAGGGTAAATGGCCATGCCCGAAAGACTGTCGATCAACGCCTGTTTGATGAACTCGGGCGTGGGGTGCTTGGGCTCGCCGATGTAGAGCGAAATCGGCGTCAGTTGGGGATTCGGCTGGGCGACTTCCAGCAGCGCGCTTAACTTCTGAAACG
>JAYVQD010000033.1:0-3106 GCA_043777275.1 Nitrosomonadales bacterium | reverse complement strand
CGCGGGCGGTTTCAAAAAACAGATACAGGGTTTTAACGCCGAGCGCGTGGGCAATGCGTCGCGTTCGCTCGCTTATGGGCGTTATTGTTTTAATCTCGCGCGCGAACATGCGCTCACGCGCAAGCAGTTCGGTCGCCCATTGTGTGAGTTTCAAGGGCTGCAATGGAAATTTGCCGACATGAAAATGAAACTGGAGGCGGCGCAGTTGCTGCTGTATCGCGCGGCGAGCAATGCCGACAAGGGGTTTCCCGACGCGGAAGAAACCGCTCTCGCCAAGCTGATGTGTAACCAGACCGGATTTGATGTCGCTAACGAAGCGATGCAGGTGATGGGCGGGCTGGGTTACACGCAGGAGACGCTGGTCGAATATTGCCTGAAACGCTGCCGCGGCTGGATGATCGCCGGCGGCTCGATTGAGATACTGAAAAACCGAATTGCCGAGATTATTTTTGACCGGCGATTTTCGCAGCGGCCACCCCGGCTGACACCCGCATCAAAACCAGAGGAAGCAAAAGCATGACCACGCAAGTCGACGTTAAACACGAGGGTGGCATCGCGATCGTTACGCTGAATCGCCCCGACAAATTGAACGCGATGACGGATGAGATGTATAACCGCGTCACGGTATTGTTCACGCAGTTTCAAACTGACGACAACGTGCGCGCGGTGATTATCAGCGGCGCCGGGCGCGCGTTTTGCGCCGGCAGCGATGTCACCACCATGGTGAACACCAATCTGGTGGCGGCGCGCGCGCGTATGCAGACGCGCCACGCGATGATTAACGCCATTGTCAATCTGGAAAAACCGGTGATCGCGGCGGTGCGCGGCGCGGCGGTGGGCATCGGGTTTTCAATCGCGATGGCGTGCGATTTGATTGTCGCTTCGGGCAGCGCAAAATTCTCCCAGGTCTTCAAGAAAATAGGTCTGGTTCCCGACGGCGGCTCGATTTTCTTTCTGGTGCAGCGCCTCGGTGTCGCGCGCGCGAAAGAATTGGTTTACACCGCGCGCATGCTGCCGGCGGAAGAAGCGCGTGAGTGGGGTCTTATCAATCGCGTGGTGCCCGATGCGGAACTGGAATCGAATGCGTTGGCGCTGGCGCAGGAACTGGCTGGATCGGCGACATTCGCGCTGGCGCTGGCCAAGAAAATGTTTCAGTCGATGTATACGCCCAATCTCGAAGCGCATCTGGAGCAGGAGAATCTGTGTCAGGCCATTGCCAAGCTGACAGACGATCATGTCGAAGGCGTGGCCGCGTTCAAGGAAAAGCGCGCGGCGGTATTCAAGGGGAGATAAACCCATGCGACTGTGGTGGTCGGTGATGGCCGGTGCGTGCCTGAGTGCGGCGGGAGGCATCGCCGCACAGGGCTACCCGTCAAAGGCGGTCAAAATGATCGTACCCTTTCCAGCGGGCGGGCCGACCGACATACTCGGCCGTCTGCTCGGTCAGAAACTCACCGAATCCTGGGGCCACGGCGTCGTGATCGACAATCGTCCGGGCGGCGGCGGTTTGATTGGCGGGCAACTTGCGGCGAAATCGCCGCCTGATGGCTACACCATTTATCTCGGCGGCATCACCACGCTGGTGTTGTCCACCTACGTGCATAAAAGCAGGCCGTACGATGCGCAGCGTGATTTTCTGCCGGTGACGCTAACCACCATGCAGCCGCTGTTGCTGATGACGCATCCCACGCTGCCGGCGAAAACGGTGAAGGATTTCATCGCGCTGGCCCACGCGCGTCCAGGCGAAATCAACTACGGCACCTCGGGGCCCGGCGGCTCCGGGCACCTCGCGGGGGAGTTGTTGCGCGGCATGACCAAAATCGACATCGTGCATGTGCCGTATCGCGGCGCGGCACCGGCCATCAACGATCTGCTCGCGGGGCAGGTGCAATCGATGTTCGGCGCGCCGCTGGCGGTGGTGCCGCACATTCGCAGCGGCAAAATACGCACGCTTGCTGTCACCGGCCACAAGCGCTCGCTGGCGGTGCCCGACGTGCCGACGTTCGACGAAGCCGGGCTGCCGGGCTACGACGCCAGCACCTGGAACGGCATCATGGTGCCCACCGGCACGCCGCGCGCCATCATCGACCGTTTGCATGGCGAGATCGCAAAAATTCTGCGCGCACCGAACACGCTCGACCGATTGGCCGGCGACGGGTCGGTGGCCGTGGCCAGCACGCCGGAAGAATTCGCCGCTTTTATCAAAGCGGAGCATGCGAAGTGGGGCAAGGTGGTGCGCGAAGCGAACATACGGGTTGAGTGAGTAGGTGAAACAACAGGTACCGGTAGGGTGCGCACCGCGCACGCGTTGACTAATTCAGGAGGCACAATGGACACCGCAACAAATGATCTGCTCACCGGCGCGAGCCGACGCTTTGCCGACTATGCATCGGGCCTGACTTACGACCGGCTGCCCGCCGACGCAGTGCATGCGTTCAAGCGCGCATTGCTCGATTATCTGGCGTGCGCTATCGCGGGCTCGCGCATGGCGTCGACGAAGATCGTGTTCGACTACTTGTCGAGTTGGGATACATCCGGCGAGGCAGCGGTGCTGGGCACGACGTCGCGCCTTGCGTGCCCGAATGCGGCGTTCGTCAACGGCGCCAGCACGCACGGGCTGGATTTTGACGACGGCTTCACGCGCGGCTCGGTGCATCCGGCGGGCGCGGTGTTTCCGGCGATTTTGGCAATCGCGGAAAAGCAGGGTTCGAGCGCGAAGGATTTGATCGCCGCCGGCGTCGCGGCCTATGACATTACCACACGCATTGCCGCCAGCATGCACCCTGTGCCGGCCAAGCGCGGCTACCACAACACGCCGGTCGCAGGCGTGTTCGGCGCGGCGGCGGGCGTATCCCGGCTGTTGCAGCTTGATGCGAAGACCACGCTCGACGCCATGGGCATCGCCGGCAGCTTTTCCGCCGGACTGCGCGAGTATCTGTTCGGCGGCGCGGAAGTTAAACGCATCCACCCGGGCAAGGCCGCGCGTGACGGCATCACCTGCGCTGAGCTTGCCCTGCGTGGCCTCACCGGGCCGGAAGCGGTGCTTGAGGGCAAACACGGTTTATTCAGTGCGCTCGCCGACGGCAAGGTGGATGGCGCCCAGTTG
>JAYVQD010000032.1:0-3106 GCA_043777275.1 Nitrosomonadales bacterium | reverse complement strand
AGCCGATACCGAGCTTTTGCTTGAGATACACGGCGGCGTCATTGGCCCCGGACAACGCACACGGCAGATTGGTGCAAATCGTGAGTTTGTGGCGGCCTATCGGCTTCATGTCGTACATCGTATAGAACGACGCGACTTCGTACACGGCCACCGGCGGCATGTCGAGATAGTGCGCGACAAAATCCATGGTCTCGTTCGAGAGCCAGCCTTTTTCGTCCTGCGCAATCGTTAGTGCCGCCATCACCGCAGATTGCTTTTCTTCCGGCGGATACTTGGCCACGGCCTTGTCGATTTTCGCCAGTGAATCCAGGGATAACACGGTGAGCTGCGATGAGGGCGCGTTCATCGATCCACCTCGCCAAACACGATGTCCTGCGTGCCGATAATCGCCACCACGTCGGCGATCATGTGCCCGCGCGACATCTCATCAAGCGCGGACAGATGCGCGAATCCCGGCGCGCGTATTTTCAAACGATACGGTTTGTTGGCGCCATCGGACACCAGGTAAATGCCAAACTCACCTTTGGGATGCTCCACCGCCGCATAGGCTTCGCCCGCCGGCACATGCATGCCCTCGGTGAACAGTTTGAAATGGTGAATCAACTCTTCCATATTCTGCTTCATGCCCACGCGAGACGGCGGCGCCACCTTGTGGCTGTCGATCATCACCGGGCCGGGATTTTTGCGCAGCCAGTCGATGCACTGCTTGACGATGTTATTCGATTGACGCATCTCTTCCACACGCACCAGATAGCGGTCGTAACAATCACCATTCACGCCCACTGGAATATCGAACTTCATCTGGTCATACACTTCATACGGCTGCTTTTTGCGCAGATCCCACTCGATACCCGATCCGCGCAACATCGGGCCCGTAAAGCCCAGCGCCTTGGCACGCTCCGGCGTCACTACGCCGATACCGACTGTGCGCTGTTTCCAGATGCGGTTGTCGGTGAGCAGCGTTTCATACTCATCGATATAAGTCGGAAAGCGCCGGGTAAAATCTTCAACAAAATCCAGCAACGAACCCTGGCGATTTTCGTTAAGGTCTTTGATCGCCTTCGCGTTTTGGTGCCTGGTCGCGTTGTACTGCGGCATGGAATCCGGCAGATCGCGATACACCCCGCCCGGCCGATAGTAAGCCGCATGCATGCGCGCGCCCGACACCGCTTCGTAGGTGTCGAACAAATCTTCACGTTCGCGAAAGCAATACAGGAACACCGTCATCGCGCCCACGTCAAGCGCGTGGCAACCCAGCCACAGCAGATGATTCAGCAAGCGGGTGATTTCATCGAACATCACGCGGATGTATTGCGCGCGCAGCGGCACCTGAATGCCGGCGAGCTTTTCAATCGCCATCACGTAGGCGTGCTCGTTAACCATCATCGACACGTAGTCGAGACGATCCATGTACGGCACCGATTGAATAAACGTTTTGTGTTCCGCGAGTTTTTCCGTCGCGCGATGCAACAAGCCAATGTGCGGATCGGCGCGCTCGATGACTTCGCCGTCGAGCTCCAATACCAGGCGTAGTACGCCATGGGCCGCAGGATGCTGCGGGCCGAAGTTCATGGTGTAGTTGCGAATTTCCGCCATGATTACCCCTTGCGGAACCCTTCGCTGTTGCCGTACTGCGCTTCGCGGATGATACGCGGCGTGATCTCACGCGGCTCTATGGTCACCGGCTGGTAAATCACGCGCTGCTTGTCGGGGTCGTAGCGCATTTCGACATTGCCGGACAACGGAAAATCCTTGCGGAACGGGTGCCCGATAAAACCATAATCGGTAAGCAAGCGGCGCAGGTCCGGGTGACCGGCGAACATGATGCCGTAGAGATCAAACGCTTCGCGCTCGTACCAGTTCGCCGCGGGCCACACGCCAATCACGGAATCAACCACCGGAAAATCATCCTCAGTGGCGAACACACGCAAACGCAAACGGCAGTTGAAGCGGATACTGAGCAAGTGATACACCACCGCGAAACGCTGACCATCCCACGCGCCGTCGCCGCCGTCCACGTGACCGAATGCACTGTAGTCCATGCCGCAAAGGTCGATCAACTGCTCGAATTTCAATTCGGGAGCATCGCGCAGCTTTTCCGCTACCGTCAGCAGATGCTCCGCCTTGACGACCATGGTCAACTCCCCCAGCGCAGTGGTGGCACTCACGCAAAGGTCGCCCAATGCTGCTTGCAGCACTGTCGTCAGGGTTTCGAGACGGGAAGCCATTATCGTTAGTCAGCGGGCTCAGTTACGTGCTCAGTTGCGTGCAATGGTATTGGTGCGTTTGATTTTGTTCTGCAACTGGATGATCCCGTAGAGCAGCGCTTCCGCCGTCGGGGGGCAGCCCGGCACATAGATATCTACCGGCACGATGCGATCACAGCCGCGCACCACGGAATAGGAGTAATGATAGTAACCACCGCCGTTGGCACACGAGCCCATCGAGATCACCCAGCGCGGCTCTGCCATCTGGTCATACACTTTGCGCAGAGCGGGTGCCATTTTATTGCACAGCGTGCCGGCAACAATCATCACGTCCGACTGGCGCGGGCTGGGACGAAACACGATGCCGAAGCGGTCGAGGTCGTAACGCGACGCGCCGGCGTGCATCATCTCTACCGCACAGCAGGCCAAGCCGAACGTCATCGGCCACAACGAGCCGGTGCGCGTCCAGTTAATCAGCGCGTCGGCGGTGGTGGTGATGAAACCTTTTTCGTTCAGCGTTTCGATGGCGCCCATATTTGCCTCCTACGCCGCCTCAGAAAAGCACGCGGCAAGTTCTACCTTCATCGTTTCGGCGACTTGCGCTGCTCGCCGGTCGCATCCCCGCAAGCGGGGCGCATCGTAGGGCGGAAGAGGGGCCCCGCTTCTGGGGAACTGACCCCGGAGATGCGCGTGGGATCGGCCATGCCGCGCCCATGATCGGCTACACGGTCGCATCCCCGCAAGCGGGGCCCCTGCTCCGCGTTTCGCCGATCCCTGCTCTGCGGCTCTCATCGCTACTCCCAGTCCAGCGCGCCCTTCATCCACTCGTAAACAAAGCCGACGACGAGGATGCCGAGAAACACCACCATGGCGACGTAGCGGAACCAGCTTTCGCTTGG
>JAYVQD010000031.1:0-3111 GCA_043777275.1 Nitrosomonadales bacterium | reverse complement strand
TCTCCGCCACGGTGCGCCCGCCGTGATCCGCGCAGCGCACCGCCACATACAGGCGCACAAACTCGTGGCCCTTGTGATTCCATTTTTCTTCGGGGATGGCGCGCACTTCGTAGCTGGCGCCGACACGCAGCGCTTCAAAAAAGGTGATGCGGCTGGCGGCGTGTATCCACGCGGGAATAATGAAACGTTTGCGCAGCACGTAATTCGCCTGACGCAGAATAAAACCCGGATGCAGTAACGGCGTTGCGCCTTCGCGATACAGCGCCAGGTTGTCGCGTGAGTCGTCGCACCATTCGAGATTTTCGTCGCGCGTGGGCATCCATGCGAGCGCGGGGAAGGGCTTGCCGATTTCCATCAGCTCCCAGGTGACGGTCGGACGCTCGTCCAGTGGTGGTGCGGCAGGTATGTCGCCGCGGGCGTCGGCTGGTGTGCATGTGGCGGTCGCGCTCGGCAGCGTTGCGCTCATGCGCGCAAGTTCGATGCCTTGTTCGTTGGCGCAGGTGAGCGCGTAGGTGTCGCTGCCCGTGGCGTTGGTGTGTATCGACAGCAGCTCGCCTTCGTAAACGGGCTTGCCGAAGCTGACGTCGGCGGTGCCGCGCGTGAGCCACGCTTCGCCGTGGCGCACCACCATCGGCTGCGTCATGTGGCTGAATACGGTGACGCCGGGCACCAGTCCGCCTTTGAAGCCGAATTGGCGTGCCACGTCGTCGCTGTGCATGCGGTTTTCGGATTGCGTGGAGGGGTTGTGCGTGCGTACTTGATACGGGGCCGCGCCGCTGGAGGTGTTCATAGGGATATATATAAGTATTTGTTTTTAAAGGATTATTTAACCATGCCCAATGCGGCCAATCCGGCGCGCATTTCGTCGTGCTGATCGTTCAGAATTTTACGGCTCGCAGCCGCGCCGGCAAAATTGTCGCTCCATTGATTTTGTTCAAGATGGCTTTTCCATTCGGCGGTGGCCGCCACGCGTGCGAACGCTGTTTCCCAATACGCGATCTGGCCCGCGCTCATCATTTTGGGGCCGATGACGCCGCGCAGATTATCCACGTCCACCGCAATGCCCTGCTCGCGCCAGGTGGGCACGGCCGACAGCGCGCCGGCGTAACGGCGCGGCGCGGTGAGGCCGATGATGCGTATGCGCCCCGCGATGTGATGCGCGGCAAGATTCGATGCGGCGGTGCTGACCACATCGACGTGACCGCCGATCAACGCGGTGACACCCTGCGACACCGATTGAAACACCACGGCTTTGAGTTTTTTTGCGTCGCCGCCCGCGGCCTGCGTCACCAGCGCCAGCGCAATGTGCCCTGAATTGCCGAGGCTGGTGCCGATGGCGGCACTGACGCTGCCCGCATCGGCTTTCAACAGTGCGGCTAACTCACGCCCGTTGCGCAGCGGTGAATCCGCGCGCACGGCGATGGCGACCGATTCGCTGAACAACTGCGCCACCGAGGTGACGTCCGCGTAATGCAGCGTGCTGCGTCCGGTGAGGTGGTTGGTGATAAGGTTCGCCGTGCTGATGGAAAGATGATGACCGTCCAGCGGATTTTGATTCAGCCCCATCCATGCGACCACGCCGCCCGAGGCCGGTTTGTTAATCACCGTCATCGGCACGTCAATGATTTTTTGTTCCTGCAGGATTTTTTGCATCAGGCGTGCAAGGTGGTCCGAGCCGCCACCTGCCGCTGACGCGGCGACGAGTTCGACGTTGCGGGTGGGCTTCCAGCTTTGCGCCGCCGCGCCGTGCGTCGCAGCGAGGATGGAAAGCGCAACGATGGCGCGCAGGACCGCCGTGCTCATGGAGTGTTCTTCTGTGTTTTTCCGCAGGTATCCACATGAAATCAGCGGATCAGGTTTGCGGGTGTGGGTGTAATCGTTCATCGGCATATTGGCTTGCGACGATTGTGCCAGATTGTTGCCGCCGACGTTGACGCGGGCATGCGGAACGAGAAACCTTCGCTGCCGACGCGCATGCCGGCGGCTCCGGCCTGCCGCAATTCGTCAAAGACGAATTCGATGCCTACCTCGATTGCGGCGTTCTCGCGCACGGCTTCCTGCGCCTGACTTGTGACGGCTGCGCGCGCGACACCCTGGTCGCGTTCAGTTGCAAGCGCCGTGGCATCTGTCCGTAGTGCGGCACGCGACGAATGGGAACAACTGCAAACCCTGCTCGACAAAATCATCCGCTGCAGCGTGAAGTTACTGACCCGCCTAGGGCATCTGATTGAGGAAGAAGGCGTCACCTACCTCGCGCGCACCGGCGACATTGACCCGGACAACGTAATCGCCCCGCTGCAAGCCGCCTCCAGCACTTACCGTATTGCCATGGGGCCGAGGGCGGGGCGCAAAGTGCTGAGCCTGCAAAACACATCGCCCGTAAGTTGGGTGAAACCCATCACAACAATACTTCCCCACCCCGCAAAGCTGTGCGTCAACGCGCAAGGATTCAGTCTGCACACAGGCGTGCGTTGCGACGCCAATGACCGCCAAGGCATAGAACAACTGTGCCGCTACATCACTCGCCCGGCGATCTCAAACGAAAGATTGAGTGTGAACCGCGAAGGCAACGTCGTGCTCAAACTCAAAACCGCGTGGCGCAACGGCACAACACACATCGTGCTGACGCCGACGGAACTCATGCAGCGGCTGGCGGCGCTGGTGCCGAGGCCGCGCCCTGCACCTGATACGGTTTCATGGGGTGCTCGCGCCGAATGCGAAGCTGCGATCACAGGTGGTGCCAAAGCCCGCGCAACGAACAACAGCAGGTGAGGGTGATTTCCAACATGAACGCAGCGCGCCGGTGCGTATGACGTGGGCGCGGCTGTTGAAGCGCGTGTTCGACATCGACATTGAGCACTGGTCTGGTGTGTGCTGTTAAATCAATGGGTTAATGATGTTTTATGAAGAAGTTTTTTGCGCGGTGCTTGGGTTGGGTCGCGGCTTTTGCGAAAGCGGCTCAATTGACCGCTTGGTGGGGCCGCGATACATTGGGGTTTATGCAAAAAGGGCGTTTGAGTGCGCCAGCACAAACTGGCAAGTAGTAGTTGGTGCAAGTCCAATACGAGGAAGAAATGGCGAATCACCTTGGCCTCGAGTCATGCGTATTTT
>JAYVQD010000030.1:0-3113 GCA_043777275.1 Nitrosomonadales bacterium | reverse complement strand
CTCCCGCGTACTTACCTCTCACAGCGCAGTACCTGGGCTTTACGATCTGATGCTTCCCCAAACTACTACAACAACGCTATTCTGGGACATACAAGGGCATGGGGTTCCTTTTTTTGCTTGGACGGGTGAGGGGCAGCTTGGTAGCGCTGGTTGCCGCCCCTCGCCCTGGCCCTCCCCCCGTGAACGGGGCGAGGGAATTTCTTTGTATGCGTGATATTTCGTAAGTATTTGTTTTTAAATCAGTTTTCTGGCCCTGCGTATTTTCCCGCCGTGTGCGGAAACATGGCTTTCACGATCTTGAATTTGGAGATATCCACGGTCGCATCGCGATGCAAAAACAGCGACGCATCGCGCATGAATTTTTCCACGCCGAAGTCGAGCATGATGCCGTTGCCGCCGTGCAGTTCCACCGCGTGCATGCACACCTTGAAAATTTCTTCCGAGGCGAACAACTTCGCCTGATTGCACAGTCCTTCGGCGTCGTGCGTCTTCGCTTCGACTGCACGGATGGCTTCGTTGAGCAGCGCGCGCACCGCGTTCAGTTTGGTAATCATCTCGCCCACGCGCACCGCCACCGCCTGATGCTTGATGAGGATGCGACCGCCCTGCACGTAGTTTTGCACGTACTGCGCGGTGGCCTCGAAGGCCGCCATGCCCACGCCGAGGTTTTTGGCGGCGACAACGATTTTGCCGGGGCGGAAGTAGATGCCCGCGCGCGTCATGGCGATGTCCTGCACCAGGCAGTGATCTTCGGGCACTTCGCAATCCTCGAACACGATTTCGCCGTTGTTCATAAAGCGCCCGCCGAGGGTTTCGTTGCAACGGGCGACGGTCAGGCCTTTGGCGCCGCGCGGCACCAGAAAGCTCGAGGTGCCCTTGGTGATGCCCGCGCCGGGCAGGGTAGTGGCATAGACTACGTAAAGCTTGGCGTCGTAACCGTTGGTGATGAATTGCTTGCGACCGTTGATCACCCAGCGGTCGCCTTTTTTCACCGCCTTGGTGTGCATCATCGCTTCGGGCACGTCGTACGGCAGCCAGCGGTCGGATGCGCCGCGTGGTTCGGTGAGCGCGTGCGACAGCAAAAACGACGGGTCTTCGGCGATTTTCGGAAACCAGTGCTCCTGCAGGTGACGCGGCGCGACGTTCGCCAGCAGCATCGACACCTTCCATATCTGCGCCAGCTTGTCGGCCAACCCGGAGTCGCCGCGCGAGATTTCTTCCGACACCATCGCAATCGTCTGCACCTCGGTCGCGGGGTCAAGTGGTGTTCCGCCAAACTCCTCCGGGATGCACAACCCGCGCACGCCGATGTTGTGCGCGCCTTGCAGCAGCTCCAGTGTCGGGCGGTTTTCCGGCACCATGTCCCACTCCTTCATCCAGTTTTTGCGGACAAAAGGAATGACATCCTTGTCGACGAACGCGCGGATGGTGTCGCGCATCATGCGCTGTTCGGCGTTGAGGTTGCGTTCGATGATTTCCTGCATGAGGATTTCCTGTATCGCGGACGTTGACGAAGTGCGCATTATGCGGCGTTGCGCGGCAATTGAGAACTGTCGGCGGCGGCTGGTCAAAGTTGCGCTGGAAGGCGCGGGCGTGTACGCTCGTGCGCTACGTCGGCTTCAAACACACATCACAAGGAAATTCACATGCCTGCAAGATTCACACTGACCACGGTAGCGCTAATGTCCCTGTCGTGGGCAACGGTTGCCACGAGCGCGGAGTTTCCGTCGCGCCCGATCCGCCTGATCGCCGCGAATTCCGCCGGCGGTGGTCTGGACCTGGTGTCGCGCGCTATAAGCCCCAAGCTCAGCGCCGCGTTTGGCCAGCAGGTGGTGGTGGACAATCGCGCGGGCGCCGCGGGCAGCGTGGCGTCCGAAATTACGTCAAAGGCCGCGCCGGACGGGCACACCGTATTGTGCAGCTCGATCGGCGGGCTGGCGGTGAACACACATTTGTACAAGGGGCTTAATTACCATCCGCTGCGCGATTTCGCGCCGCTCACGTTTGCGAGTTCGCAGGGAAACCTGGTGGTGGTGAATCCCTCCTTGCCGGTGAAGACGTTGCAGGACTTGACCGCCCACATTAAAGCGCATCCCACCAAGCTGACCTATGGCTCGTCGGGCGCGGGCAACGCGGGGCATCTGGCCACCGAACTGTATCTGAATATGATCGGCGGCAAGATGGTGCATGTGCCGTACAAAGGCGGCGCGCCGGTGATGGTGGATTTAATCGCGGGGCAGGTGCAGGTGGTGTTCTCGTCGGCGGCGACCGCGGTGCCGCAGGTCAAGGCGGGCAAGATCCGCGCGCTGGCGGTGACCACCGCGCGCCGCTTTACGGTGCTGCCGGATTTGCCGACGGTGGCGGAAAGCGGATTGCGCGGATACGAAGCCGACAACTGGTACGGCTTTGTGACGGTGGCGAAAACGCCGAAGCCTATCATCGACCGCTTGCATGCCGAGTTTATCAAGGCATTGCAATCCCCTGATGTGCGGCAGGCGTTGACCAACCAGGGCCTTGATCTGCGCACCAGCTCGCCGGAGGAGTTCGGCGCTTACATCAAGTCCGAATTCGACAAGTGGGCGAAGGTGATTAAGGACGCGGGTATATCCGCGAACTGAGCGGCAAAGCGGGCAACCAGCGGCGCCGGCCCACGGAGTCTGCGGTGTGATGGTTTACCGTCGATTCTGTTTGTGCGCGGCGCAGGAGGGTATTCGATGCGGATCATCATTGCTTTAGCCGTGGCATGGTTGTGCCCGACCGTTACCTGCGCGCAGCCCGCGTGGCGCCCTGATAAGCCGGTAGAATTTGTTGTGCCTACTGTCGCCGGCGGCAACAGTGACAAGCTGATGCGGCTGGCGCAGAAGATCATGCAGGACCGAAAGTGGGTGACGACGCCTGTGGTGGTGTCCAATCGCACCGGTGGCAATCAGACGCTGGCAATGGCCTATGCGCTTCAGCATCCCGCTGATCCGCACACTCTGCTGTTATCCAACCCGGTGATTTTTACTAACGAGTTAAGCGGCGTCAGTGCCCGGCGTTATACGGATATAACGCCTCTGGCATTGTTGGTGATCGAAAATACCGTGCTCACGGTGCGCGCCGGTTCTTCGATC
>JAYVQD010000029.1:0-12224 GCA_043777275.1 Nitrosomonadales bacterium | reverse complement strand
TTGAGCTGCGCGGCGATGACGAATCACGGAAAATCGTGCCGCAAATGAATCCGGCACTCGAGGAAGACTGGCACACCGAATATCTTGCGGCGATACTGTCGGTGCGTGTGGTCGATGGCCTCGATCAAGCCATCGAGCACATCACTACCTACGGCTCGCAGCACACCGACGCCATCGTTACCGAAGACATCTCACGCGCGCGGCGCTTCATCGCCGAAGTCGATTCGAGTTCGGTGATGGTCAACGCATCGACGCGATTTGCGGATGGCTACGAATTTGGTCTCGGCGCTGAGATCGGCATTTCCACCGACAAGCTGCACGCGCGCGGCCCGGTGGGGCTGGAAGGATTGACCTCGCTCAAATACGTGGTTTTCGGCGATGGGCATATACGCACTTAAAACATAAGTATGTGTTTTTATTGGATATTTTAATGTCTAAGCTGATCGAAATCAAAGTTCCCGCCATCGGCGATTTCAAAAATATTCCCGTCATCGAAGTGCTGGTCAAACCCGGCGACACGGTAAAGCCGGAAGATTCGCTGGTCACGCTCGAATCCGACAAAGCCACGCTGGATGTGCCCGCGCCGGTCGCGGGCGTGGTGAAAGAACTCAAGGTCAAACTCGGCGACAAGCTGTCGGAAGGCTCGCTGATTTTGATGCTGGAAGTTGCCGATGTTGCAACTGCGGTGACAGCGCCCGCCGCATCAGCACCGGCACCCGCGCCGGTTGCACCGCCGCCACCTTCCGCGCCACCCGCCGCAACACCCGCGCCAGCGTCCGCAGCCAACATCAAAGCCGACATCCACACCGAAGTCCTCGTGCTCGGCGCAGGCCCCGGCGGTTACACCGCCGCCTTCCGCGCCGCTGACCTCGGCAAAAAAGTGGTGCTGGTCGAACGCTATCCGACGTTGGGCGGCGTGTGTTTGAACGTGGGCTGCATTCCGTCCAAAGCGCTGCTGCATGTGGCGAAGGTGATTACCGAAGCCGACGAAGCCGCGCACACCGGCATCACCTTCGGCAAACCTTCCATTGATATCGACAAGCTGCGCGCGTGGAAATCCGGTGTGGTGGGCAAGCTCACCAAGGGCTTGTCGGGCCTGGCCAAGCAGCGCAAAGTGCAAGTGGTTACCGGTCGCGGCGAATTTGCCTCGCCCAACACGATCACGGTTGACACTGCCGAAGGCGTTAAGACCATCGCGTTTGAACACTGCATCATCGCCGCCGGCTCGTCGGTCGCGCGCATCCCGGGCTTTCCGTACGACGACAAGCGCATCATCGATTCCACCGGCGCGCTTGAACTCACGGAGATTCCCAAACGCCTGCTGGTGGTCGGCGGCGGCATCATCGGGCTGGAAATGGCCACGGTGTATGACGCGCTGGGCAGCAAAATCACGGTGGTGGAGCTGATGGATGCGCTGATTCCCGGCGCCGATCAGGACATCGTTAAGGTGCTGCAAAAACGCATCGCCAAGCGCTATGAAAAAATTCTGTTGAAAACAAAGGTTTCCAGGATCGAGGCGCAGAAGGAAGGCCTCAAGGTCACCTTCGATGCGGCGGGCACGCAAAGCACCGACACCTTTGACGCGATACTGATGGCGGTGGGCCGCCGCCCTAACGGCCGCGAGATCAAAGCGGATGCCGCCGGTGTCACGGTCGACGAACGCGGCTTCATTCCCGTCGATAAACAGATGCGCACCAACGTCTCGCACATATTCGCGATCGGCGACGTGTGCGGCGAGCCCATGCTCGCGCACAAAGCCACGCACGAAGCCAAAATCGCCGCCGAGGTGATTACCGGACACAAAGCGTTTTTTGATGCACGCACGATACCGTCGGTGGCGTATACCGATCCTGAAATTGCGTGGATGGGTCTCACCGAAACGCAGGCCAAAGCGCAGGGCATCGATGTCGACAAAGCGGTGTTTCCGTGGGCGGCCAGCGGCCGCGCGCTGTCCACCGGACGCGACGATGGCATGACCAAGCTGCTGCTCGACAAAACCACGCGCCGCGTGCTGGGCGCGGCCATTGTTGGCGTCAACGCGGGCGAGCTCATCGCCGAGGCGGTGCTGGCGCTGGAGATGGGTGCGGACGCGAAAGATTTGTGCCTCACCATCCATCCACATCCCACGCTGTCGGAGACCGTAGCCTTCGCCGCTGAAATCGCCGAAGGCTCGATCACCGATCTTTATTTTCCGAAGAAGTAACCCCGCCCTATTATCATTCGTCACGGTCGTTACCACGCCGCCCCGCCACTGCAAAGGTTTTCCCACTTGAACGCCTCGATCAATTCCCGCGCAAACCGCACGCACTACACCGACAGGGAACGGCAGTCGATTCGTATCAAGCGTTTTCTGATTGCGCTGGCGGCGTACTGTCTGGCGATTGCGGCGGTCGGACTCGGCGCGTGGATGGAGCTATGGAACGCCGACGTATTCTCCACCTACGTCATCATCGTAGTGTCCATAAACGTGCTGCTGTTCGGTACTTTTGTGTCGGGGCTAAACCAGAAGCTCTCCGATCCCAGCCTGACCGAGTGGCAGATCATGGCGGCGACCTGTGCGCTGCTGTTTATCGTCTACCACGCCGGCGCGGCGCGCGGCATCGTCCTGCTGTGGGTATTGCTGATTTTCATGTTCGGCGTGTTCCGCCTGAATACCACGCAACTGTGGCGTCTGGCGGGGGTGACCTGGCTCGCCTACAGCGCGATTATCTATCTCGACCACCACTATCACGTTGACCGTTTCAACCTGAAACTGGAGATATTCCAGTGGCTGGCGCTCGGTGGCGTGCTGGCCTGGTTCAGCTTCATGGGCGGCTATGTGAGCGCCATGCGCTCGCGCATGCGCCGCAGCGAGGCCTTTTATCGCACGATGTGGGAAACCGCCGCCGACGCCGTGTGTATCACCACCCACGACGGACGCATCCAATACGCCAATCCGGCCGCGACCAGCATGTTCGGCCTTACCGCGGCGCAACTGGTTCGCGCATCCTTCGCTGAGCTGATGGCCAATGTCTCACCCGTATCCGGCAACGTCGAGCTAACGCATTATTTCAAATCGAGCGAGGAAAAAACCGTCTGGCGCGAGACAGAAATGCAATTCCGGCACGCGGACGGACGGGAATTCCCCGCCGAGGTTTCCGCTTCGGAGATGAACGTCGACAACCGGCGCACGCTGCTGCTGTTCATCCACGACATCACGGCGCGTAAAAACACCGAAAGCGCGCTGCTCACCGCGAAGATTGCCGCCGAAGCGTCGAACCGCGCCAAATCGCGCTTCCTGGCCAACATGAGCCACGAAATTCGCACACCGATGAACGGCATCATCGGCGTGGCGCAGTTGCTCGAGCATGAGCCGCTGAACCACCAGAGCCGCGAATACGTCGCGACCATACAACGCTCCGGCAGCGCGTTGCTCGAAGTCGTGAACGGCATTCTCGACTTCTCGCACATCGAAGCCGGCGACATTGGCCTGGCGAAAACCGTATTCGATCCCGCGCAGTTGGTGCGTGAGATGCATGAGCGGTTTGCCGAGCGCGCACACACCAAGGGCCTGCGCTTGATCTGCACACTGGCGCCTGATCTGCCGTCGTTGGTTACCGGCGACCCGGCACGACTGCAACAAATGCTCTCAGCGCTGCTGACCAACGCCGTGAAGTTCACCGGGCAGGGTGAAATTCAGTTGCGCGCATTGCCGGACACCACCCGCCCCACGCAAGGCGCGCCTAACGGGCACGTCATCCGTTTCGAGGTGCGCGACACGGGCATCGGCATCCCGACCGACCAACACGAGGCTATTTTTGAGGCCTTCGCGCAGGCCGATGATTCATTGACCCGGCGCTTTGGCGGCACCGGTCTGGGTCTGACGATTGTGCGCCAACTGGCGCGCTTGATGGAGGGCGATGCCGGCGTGGAAAGCCAACACGGTACGGGCTCGCTGTTCTGGATTACCCTGCCGCTGCCGCGCGCCGCGCAACACCCGGTGCACGATACGGCTGTTGCCGCGGGTGCGTTTCCCGCCGCTACACAACCCGCTTTACAACCCGCTGCACAACTCGCTGCACAACTTTATGCCGGCAAAACGGCATTATTGGTGGAGGACGACCTAGTCAACGCCAGAATCGCGCAGCTGCTGCTCATCAAACGCGGATTCCAGGTGACGCATGCGGTCGATGGCGCGCGCGCGGTGGTGGCGTACAGCGAATCCGCCTTCGACATCGTATTGATGGATTGCCAGATGCCGGTGATGGATGGCTTCGAAGCCACGCGCCATATTCGTGTGGTGGAACGCGAGCGCGGCAAGCGCCATACGCCCATCGTCGCGGTCACCGCGCACGCGTTTGCCGGTTACCGCGAAGAATGTCTTGCCGCAGGCATGGACGACTATCTCGCCAAGCCTTTCACCATCGTCAATTTCGACGCCATGCTCGGCCGCTGGCTCAATAATTCCGCCAACGCCAGCACCGCCGCGCACGGCCCCGCCTAGCGTACGCACGCGCCCCACTTTTCTAACTAAAACACTGCCCATGAAACTCCCTCTTGAAGGCGTCAAGGTGCTTGACCTGACCCACGCGCTTGCCGGCCCCTTTTGCTCGACCATGCTCGCCGACTACGGCGCGCAGGTGATTAAACTCGAAGCCTTCGGCGCGGGCGACATCGCGCGCACCTGGGGCACGCCGCTGCCCGGCGGCGAAACCGCTTATTTCGTGAGCCTGCATCGCAACAAAAAAGGCATCGAGATTGATCTGAAGCACCCGCGCGGCAAGGAACTTTTTTTTGATCTGGTCGAGCGCTGCGACATCGTGATCGAAAATTTTCGCGTCGACACCCTCAAAAAACTCGGCCTTGATTACGACAAAGCGCGCGCGCGCAACCCCGGCATCATCTATTGCTCGATTTCCGGTTTCGGCCAGAGCGGGCCTTACCGCGACCGCCCGGCGCTGGATCTGATTTTGCAGGCGGAGAGCGGCATGATCAGCGTCACCGGTGAACCCGGTGGGCGCGGCGTGCGCGCCGGCGTGTCCATCGCTGATCTCACCGCCGGCATGTACTCGGCGTTCGGCATCATGGCGGCGCTGCGGGTGAAAGAAAAAACCGGCCGCGGGCAGCAGGTGGATGTGTCGATGATGGAAGGCCAGATGTCGCTGCTGCATTCGATGATCGCCGGATATCTGGCCGACGGCAAAATGCCCGCGCCGATGGGCACGTCGTACAACGCGTTAACACCGTATCAAACGTTTCGCACGCAAACACACGATTTTGCGCTGGCGGTGGGCAGCGAGAAATTATGGAAAACGTTCTGCCCGGCGATCGGCCATCCTGAGCTGACTGACGATCCGCGCTACGCCAACAATCGCGCGCGGATGAAGCACCGCGACACGCTGATTCCCACGCTGCAAGACATTTTTATGACGCGCACCTTCGATGCATGGGAAAAAATTCTGCTCGGCGCGGGCATCCCTTTCGGCGCGCTGAACAACCTCGCGCAGGTGGTCGAGCACCCGCAAGTGAAAGCGCGCGGCTCGCTGGTTGAAATCGATCACCCCAAAGTCGGACGGGTCAAAGTGGTTGGCCCGGTAGCCAAATTATCCGAAACGCCGGCGACGATTCGCTCGCCTTCACCATCGCTCGGCGAACACACCGAGGAAGTGCTGCGTGATTTTCTGAACCTGTCGCCTGACGCCATCGCTGAACTACGCAACGCCGGCGTTATCGCAAAACACTAAAGCGCCTCCTCGCCTCCTCCACTCCTACCCACGCACACCAGGAGCTTCGCCATGAGCCGTCTGCAACCCGTTGATCCCGCCACCCTCTCAGCCGAAGGCCGCGCCGTATACGACAAGATCGCCAACTCGCCGCGCGGCGGCGTGCGCGGGCCGTTCCTGGCGCTGCTGCACACGCCGGAATTGTGCGACCGGATACAGCATCTGGGTGCGCATCTGCGCTACGACACCACCTTCGAACCGCGCCTGTCGGAGATGGCCATTCTTATCGTCGCGCGGCGTTTGCACTGCCCCTACGAGTGGTTTGCGCACGAGCCGCACGCGCAAAAAGGCGGGCTGGCGCAAGCGGTGATCGAAGCCCTGCGCGAACGCCGCCGTCCTGACGCCATGAAAGCCGATGAAACCGCGCTCTACGATTTTGCGATCGAACTGGTCTCGAACAACAGCATTTCCGCGACCACCTATCAACGCGCGCTCGATGCGTTCAGCAAACGCGGCGTGGTCGAACTCGCCAGCCTCATCGGCTACTACATGATGATCGCCATGACGCTGGTCGCGCACGACCTGCAACCGCCTGCTGGGACACCGCCGCTGTTTAAATAAAATACCCAATAAAAACAAATACTTACGATCATACGAGCGATAGCGGCTGGGCCAGTCCGCTACGGCGCCTGCGCCACGCGCAGTCCTACGGCTTCGGCGCCAGCCCGATCGACTGCATGAACGCCAACTGCTGGGTGCGCCGGTACGCCAGGTGTTTTGCGTACTCCGTGCTGCCCATCCACATGTTTTCCCACAAATGTTTAGCGGTGTGTTCCTTCCACGCCGGGCTGTTGTAAACCTTTTCAAGTTGCGCTTCGAAGTGCGCGGCGGCTTCTTTCGGCACGCCTGCGGCCATGGCAAAGCCGCGGCCCGTGCCCATGTGAATGTTGTAGCCGAGTTCTTTCAGCGTCGGCACGTCGGGCACCACGGACAGACGCTGACCGGAACTCACCGCCAGCACGCGCAGTTTTTTGGCTTCCACCGCTGACACCGCTTCGCTGATGTTCTCCGTGGTGAAATGGGTGTGCCCGCCCATCACCTGCATGATCGCCTCGGAGCCGCCCTTGAACGAAACCGTTTTGAATTTGGCGCCGGTCTCCCGTTCGATCAGCCACACCAGCAATTGTCCCGATCCGCCCGGCGAGGTAATGCTCGCGGTGAGCGCGCCCGGATCGCGCTTGGCGGCGTCGATAAATTCTTTGAAGGTTTTATAGGGCGCATCGACGGACACCATCAGCGCCTGCGGATCCTGCGCGAGAAACGCAATCGGCGTGTAGTGTTCCGGCCCCAGTTGCAGATCGGGCCGCAATCCCACCGTCAACAGCGTGAGACTTGCCACTGCCATCACCGCGTGCGGATCACCACGCTTGTTTTTGATATAGGTATACGCAATCGCGCCGCCGCCACCGGTGCGATTGGATACGGTGATCGGTTGCGTGATCCATTTGTTGCGCGTGAGAATGTCCGACACCACCCGCGCGAGGATGTCGGTGCCGCCACCGGCCGAGGTATGCACCACGATCTCCATCGGCCGCGACGGAAAACCCTGACTTGCGCCTGTCGAAGGGGCCTGCGGTTGGGCAACCGCTGGCGCAATCAGCGCCGCCAGAGCCACAAACAAGGCGCTGGTAACCATCGATTGAATGAGTCGGTAGATCGCAGCGACCTTCATATTGCCTCCCAGCGGCGGTATCGCCAGCTTTTGCTTGCGCGTTGCCTCACCCGCATTCCCGATTCGGTGCATTGCAGGACAACCCAGTGCCCATAGCCTGCTACCAATTTCCTAATACCAATGGCTTACCGTTACTAGCCTTTTGGCCAATAGCAACCATCGGCAATGACCTATTTAATACGCCGGACATCTCCAGCGGGAATACTACAATTTTCTCAAGCGTGATTTAAATATTTCTTAAAAATTTCTCATGTCACGCGTTAAATTTCTTATTGATATTTGCATTCTGCTTTCGTTCGAAAAGCACGTGGACAAGCGTGTTACGCATGTGGTTGCCCGACAGGGCGACCGATACCAGCAATACCTGTTCTTGGCGATTCATCACGTTTTATGTTGGCCGGTGTAGATGGAAAGGGAGGAGCCTTTCAACTGTAGTTAATTCAAGGAGCCTTTTATGAAACGTCCCACACGTGAAACTCACTACACGAAACGTCACTTGCGTGATACTTACTACATTGTAGGCGAAGGTACGGTCTACTACGACACCAAAGGCAAGCCCACGACCGATCCCGATGGAGGGGGCGACGTGCCCGCGATGCGCAAGTTTCGATTTTCGCGCATGGGCCCCAAAGGAGAGGCCATTCCCCAAAACGTCAACAGCGGCCTCGCCGAGGCCATGACCGCAAACGGCGGGCCCGACTCAGCCGGCCCGACCATCCCGGCCGGATTCACTTACCTCGGCCAGTTCATCGACCACGATTTGACGATGGACAAAACAGCCACCGCGCTGGGCAACGCCGTCACCATCGAAGATCTGGTCCAAGGCCGCTCACCAGCACTGGATCTGGACTGCATGTACGGCCGTGGCCCGGCCGACGCCGAAGACAGCAAGTTCTATAGCGACGGCATCCGCATCAAAATGGGCAAGACGGCGCCGGTACCATTTCCCGATGGCGGCACCAATGTCCCGCTCGACGGGTTTGACCTGCCACGCGTGGGCCAGGGATCCACAAAACTAGCGCGCCGCGCCGCGCTGATCCCGGATCATCGCAACGACGAAAACCTGGTGGTCGCGCAAACCCATCTGGCGATGATCCGGTTTCACAATCGCGTGGTCAATCACATTGCACCGACCACTCCCACCACCGATCTGTTCAACCGCGCACGCGAACTGACCGTCAAACACTATCAGTGGATGATCAAAACTGACTTTCTGCCGCGCATTGTCGATAATGCCATCGTGCAGGACGTGTTTACCAACGGGCGCAAGTTCCACGAGAAGGACGCCACGCCCGCAGACATGCCGACCATGCCGATCGAGTTTTCGGTTGCGGCGTATCGGCTGGGCCACAGCATGATTCGCGGCGCCTATCAATGGAACCGCGTGTTCAGGGCGGGTGGCCCCGGAAACATTGCCACGCTGCTATTGCTGTTTCAGTTCTCCGGCACCAGCGGCATCTTGTCGATCGACGGCGACTTGAACGACCGCGAATCGGGATCATTCGAGCAATTGCCGACCAACTGGATCGCCGACTTCCGCCGGTTATATGATTTTACAGAAACGGGGCGCGCTGACCTGACGCCGCCAGAAGGTGCGCCCAACGTCACCAAGAAAATCGACACGCTGCTGGTCGATCCACTGAAGACGTTGCCGCACGGTTCGTTTGGCGGTTCGGCCGCCACGCCACCCGCGGAACTGAACCTCGCGTTCCGTAACCTGCAACGCGCCAACATGGTCGAACTCGCCACCGGTCAACAAATGGCCGCGCTGATGAGCGTGCCACCGCTGACCGCCGCCCAGTTGACGCAGGGGTTGCCCGCCGCACTCAGCAGCGTGGGCACCAAAGCGCCGCTGTGGTACTACATCCTGCGCGAGGCTGAGCTCAACAACGGCAAGCTCACCGGCGTGGGCGGCAGAATCCTCGCGGAGACCTTCCATCGCGCGATGGAAGGCAGCGCGCATTCGATTGTTCGCGACCCCGCCTTCCGTCCCACCGCGCTGGTGCAAAACACCAACGACCGATTCAACATGACTGATCTGCTGTTGTTCGCATTTGAGGGCAATGCGGCGCTGCTGAACCCCCTCGGTGATTGATCCTTTATGACAGTAGCCCGGTGCCGGTGTGCAAACCACCCGGCGCCGGTTCTCAACGATCACAAGGAGGTCTTATGGCAGTGACTTTTAACGATCTGTGGCAAGCGCATCCGGCCAATAACGGCATCCCATCACCCTGCACCAACGCGACGGGAGTACCCAATTTCGAGAACCAGTGCGCGATCAAGCTGGGATTGTCATTGCAGCGCGCGGGGGTGGACATGTCGTCCTACCAAAAAGCCAAGTGTTGTTGGTTTGGCCACGCGGAAAAACACGTGCTGCGCGCCGAAGAACTCGCGGCGTGGCTGAAAAGCCGGCCGGAGTTATTTGGTCCGGTGGATCGGCTTAAACTCACCTCGGCGCAAGCGTTCCTCGGCAAGCAGGGCATCGTGCTGTTCAAGAATTTTTGGGGGCCGGGCCTGCAGGGCGACCACATCGATGTATGGAACGGCGCGGAACTGTCCGACGGAGAGCCAAATTATTTTGAGCGTAGTCAGGAAGTCTGGTTCTGGGAAGTGGACTGAACGCCGCTATCTCACGGAATCATTGCACGCCGCGAAACATCCTTATCACTTCGTCAATTTTCTGGAGGGCCTCATCATGCAACCGCAACTATGGCAACCCTTGCGCACCCGCTTACACAGCGCCGCAGCGTCGGCCGCATTCGCATTCGCGCTCGCTTTCATCGCCAGCTTGTTCCTGGCGCTGCCTGCGCACGCACAGTACAAGTCCGTGGCGACGCAGTATCAGTATTCGGTGAAGACGATCTGCACGCTGTTCACCAACATCGGCTTCGGCGATGCGTTCGCCCCCGGCCGTTATCGAACCGTCATCAACATTCACAACCCGACCGAAAAGAAAATAGAAATCGCGCGCAAATTTGCACTCGCCGGACCACCCGGCGAAGAAGCGGGCGATTTCAGCGTCACGCCGTACAAGTCACTCACCTTGACTGATGATCAGGCGATCAGCTTTAACTGCTTCGATATTTCGAGTTTTTACTGTCCCATACGCGGCGTGTGCGTGGACTTCACCGCCATCGACGGCTTCCTGGTGATAAACAGTCCGGTTGAGCTGGACGTGGTCGCGGTGTACAGCGCGAACCCGACCAACGCGGAAGTCTCGACCCTGCACACGGAAATCATCCCCGCGCGCCGCATCGCGAAAAACATCGTGATTCAACCAGAAAAACCGCAACCATCAACACAGCCGCAAAAGCGCATCCAGATGGACCACATGAAGCGCAAAGGCCAGTGACCTCGCCCGGTTAGTTAACCGACGGCCTAATTCTTCAGCAACCCCACGTGCGTGAGGAATCCGCGGAATTCCTCGCGCCGTGACTCGATGTATTTACCGAACTGCGCGCCGTCGAGAAAATTTTCCTCGAAGTTGTTGGCGACCGAGTAATCTTTCCACAGCTTTGAGGCGACCGCGCGCCGCAACATTTTTTCCATGGCCGCCACCGACGCCGCAGGCACGCCCGCCGGCATCGCAATCGCGCGACCGGTGCCGACGACGATTGGATAACCGAGCTCTTTCATGGTCGGCACAGTGGGCAACACCGCCATGCGCCGCTCGCCGGTCACCGCCAGCACGCGTATCTTTTTCGATTCCAGATGAGCGGATACCTCGCTGTGGTTTTCGGTCGTGAGGTGGATGTGGCCGCCGGCCACCGCGGTGCCTGCCTCGGAGCCGCTCTTGAACGACACGTATTTGAATTTCGCGCCAGTTTCTTTTTCGAGCATATATTGAAACAACCGGCCCGAGCCGGTAGCGGACGCAATCGCGCTGACGATGGTGTTGGGCTCGCGCTTGGCCGCGTCGATCAATTCTTTGACGTTGGTGAATTTGCTGTCGCCCGAAACCGCCACCACCTGCGGGTCCATGGCAAGGAATGCCACCGGCGTGAAATCGTCCATCGAAAATCCGAGGTCGGTGCGCGTCAACGCCGACATGAACGTGCCGGTGGCGACCGCCAGAATCACGTGCGGGTCGCCGCGCTTGCCTTTGACATAGCTATACGCAATGGCGCCGCCACCGCCGACGCGGTTCGAGACCATGGGCGCCTGCGACACCAGTTTCTCGCGCGTGAAAATTTCCGCCATCAGCCGCACAAACTGATCGGTGCCGCCGCCGGGCGCGGTGTGCGCGACGAACTCCAGCGGCTGTGAGGGATACGCCTGCGCCAGCGCGGCACTTGAGGCGCACGCTGCCGCGACAAGGACACCCCCAACGGATAACAGGCATCGGCGAATAACGGGCTTGTTCATGGCACCTCCAGCGTGATTGTGTTGTGAATTCACGCCCAGTGTATTCGCTCTGAACACGCAGGAGAATCGTGGTTTTTCGCGTTGTTCCAACTGCCCTTTTCAGAGGCGTGGCAAAGGGGTAGTATTACCGCCACTTTACTGCCTTTGCCTCTGGGTGGAATATGACTTTATTCAATAAAAACAAGTAGTTATAATTAAACACCGATTGCCCGCCCCACTCCGGAGTACTGATTGAACCCCACCGATATTTCGCACCCCGATTACTTTCATAAAGTGGTCGATTGTCAGTATGCGTGCCCCGCGCACACCCCTGTTCCTGAATACATCCGCATGATCGCCGCAGGCAAGTATGACGATGCCTACATGGTCAACTGGAAATCCAATGTGTTTCCCGGCATTCTGGGGCGCACCTGCGACCGTCCGTG
>JAYVQD010000028.1:0-3117 GCA_043777275.1 Nitrosomonadales bacterium | reverse complement strand
TCGCGCTGTCCATCGTGAACGCGGTGCTGTGCTCGACTGCCGCACTGTGGCTGATATCCCGGCGCGAGAACGCCAATAGCACCCCTACGCGCAGCAAGGTGTTGGCTGCCGTCGTCATGGGCGTGGCGATTGCGGGAATGCACTACACCGGCATGGTCGCGGCGGTCTTTGTCTCCACGGGCACGGGCGCGTCGGCAGCCGGCGGCCTGGATCCGGCGCTCCTTGCGTTGGCGGTCACAGGGATCACACTACTCGTTATGGGCATGGCGCTCGCGCTCTCGCTGCAAAGCCAGCTCATGACGCAGAGCTTGCGGGAACAGAATCTGACGCTCAAAACCGAAATCGATCAGAGACGCGCGATGGAACCCGAACTGCAGAATCACCGCGTCAATCTTCAAGCGCTCGTCGACGCACGCACGCGAGATTTGTCGCAGGCCAATCGCGATCTTCGAGAGGGCGAGCGGCGCTTTCGTGCCACCTTCGAACAGGCGGCGGTGGGCATCGCCCATTTCGATCTTCAACGTCGCACTATCAAGGTTAACCGGCGTTACAGAGAAATCGTCGGCTATACCGAGGAGGAACTCCTGGGCAAGACGCCCGGGTTTCTCAACCACCCCGACGACGACGGCGCCGACAGTGCGCTGCGCGTTCAGCTCCTTTCCGGCGCCATCGACCATTACTCTCAGGATCGGCGCTGCCTGCGCAAGGACGCAACGGCTATATGGGTCACGCGCACCGAATCGCTCGCTCGCGACGCTGCCGGCGCCCCTCTGTATTCCATTTGCGTTATCGAAGACATTACCGAACGCAAGGCGGTTACCGAGCGCTACCGTGCCACGTTTGAAAACGCGCCCGTCGGCATCATGCACACCGACACGAATAGCGATCAAATTCTGCACCTCAACCACAAGTTGTGCGAGATGCTCGGCTATACGCAGAACGAAATGCTCTCGATGACGACCGCTCGCCTCCTCCATCCCGACCACGAGAGCAATGACCGATACCAGTACCGCGACCCGTTGCTACGTGGCGAAATCGGCTCGTTCCCGGCGGAACGACAGCTTGTCCGCAAGGACGGCTCATCGGTTTATGTCAACCGCACCGTGTCGCTGGTAAAGGACGCGGCCGGCAAGCCGGTGTACTTCATCCACATCATCGAGGACATTACCGAGCGCAAGCGAGCCGAAGAAGCGCGCAGCCGGCTCGCTGCGGTCTCGGACGGATCGAACGACGCTATATTCATTCGCGATGTTGAACGCAGGATTGTGTATTGGAACGACGGCGCGAGCCGCCTGTATGGCTATTCGCTCGACGAAGTCATGGGCAAGGACAGCACCTTTCTGGTACCGCCGGAGTATATGGAGGAACGCGAACGGAATTGGCAGCGATGCCGGCAAGGCATCGCGGTGACAAACTACGATACCGTGCGTCTGCGCAAAGACGGCACCCGTCTGGACGTGTCGATCAGCATATTCCTCGTGAAGGACCCGAACGGAAAAATTATCGGCGCGGCCACCGTTGCGCGCGACATCACCGAAAGAATGAAGTCCGAACGCCACATCGAGCAACTCGCGACCAAGGACGCGCTCACCGGACTGTCCAATCGCTACATGTTGATGGAGCAAATGAACAGCGCGGTCGCTCGCGCCACACGCGCCAGCACGCAAATGGTGGTGATGTTCGTCGATCTCGACCGCTTCAAAGAAGTCAACGATACGCTGGGACACGCCGCCGGCGATGATCTGTTGCGTGAATGCGCCAAGCGCCTTACCGAATGTGTGCGTGACGTGGATATCGTGGCTCGGCTCGGTGGTGATGAGTTCGTGGTGTTGCTCACCGACGTGACCGATACCGCCATCGTCACGCCGATCGCGGAACGCATGCTCCGATCGTTGACGGTACCGTATCAACTGCAAGGCCACGAGGCACACGCATCCGCCAGTGTCGGCATTTGTTTCTATCCCACCGACGGGAGCGATGTCACGACGCTGATGAAAAACGCCGACATCGCGATGTATCAGGCCAAAAAACTGAACCGCAATAATTTTCAGTTTTACTCCGAGGAAATGAATCAGCGCATGATGCAGCGCCTGCAACTGGAACGCGAATTACGCGCGGCCGTGGAGAACAACGAATTTGAATTGCACTACCAGCCGCAAGTGGCCGTCGCCAGCGGTAAATTCCAGGGGGCGGAGGCATTGGTGCGATGGAAACACCCGACCCGGGGGTTGTTGCCTCCGTTCGAATTCATCAAGGTCGCCGAGGAAACCGGCCTGATCGTGCCGTTGGGCAACTGGGTACTGAACCGTGCCTGCCGCACCATCAAAGGTTGGCGCGATAAGGGCGTGAATGTTCCATACGTCGTGGTCAATGTCTCGGCAGCGCAACTGGGCGAAGGATTGGTGCGCTCCGTGCGGCAGGCGCTGGTAGATCACGATATCGAGGCCGGCTGGCTGATGCTCGAAATCACCGAATCCATGCTGATGGAGAACGTCGAAGAAGCGATTTCCATCCTGCGGCGCATCCGTGAATTGGGCATACGCATTGCCCTCGACGATTTCGGCACGGGTTATTCGTCGCTCAGCATATTACAACGTCTGCCGCTCGATACACTCAAGATCGACCGCAGCTTCGTCAGCGCCATTGACGACGAATCCAGTGCGGCGCGCGCGTGCGCCATTATCGGCACCATCATCGCTATCGCCAAGGAGCTGAATCTGAGCGTGGTAGCGGAAGGGGTTGAAACCACCACGCAGCTTGCGTTCCTGCACACCGTGAATTGCGACTCCTATCAGGGATTTATCTACAGCAAACCGGTTGATACGGTCACGCTGGAAGCACGGTTTGTGGCGCCCATGCGATCTGTGCTGGAAGACGAAGACGGCCGTGCCATCTCCATGACGACCAAGGTCACGCTGGAACTGCCCTTCGATGTACAGTAAGTGTCGCGGGTAGGTAGGTAACGGGCAAGTATCCACTCTACACAAAATACCTGACGCCCCCAGCCTCTTCCAATGAGGTATGAGTCTGAATGGGGGTCGTATTTCCAACGGGGTATGAGTCTGAAGGGGTAGCGGGTATCGATCATGATGCGAGGCATGGTGATCGACATGCATG
>JAYVQD010000027.1:0-12239 GCA_043777275.1 Nitrosomonadales bacterium | reverse complement strand
CCCTGAGCCTGTCGAAGGGCATTTGTGGTTCGACAAGCTCACCACGAACGGCTAAGTGAACAGCATTGATCACTGACCCTCCTTAAACAATCAGGTTTCGTGCGGAAAAATCGGCCCTGCGGTACGGCTGTACAGGCGCACCTGCCATCCGAGTATCAGCACCTCGGCCAGGAATGCGCAGCCGACCGCTGCGACGCCTACCGCAGTGCCGTTGAGGTTGGGTGCAAAGAGCGTGGTGCTGCCGACAGCGATCACCACCAGCAACCGAATCACGGCGCTGCCCGCGATGATCTGCGTTTTGCGCATGGCGGAAAGCAGCCCGCGAAATAGCGATGAGTAGCCCCACACGATCACCACCAACAAAATCATTTGCACCCCCGGCGTGGCGTAAGTGCTCAGTTTTTCAGGCAACCCCATGATGCCGTTGAGGATCACATCACGCAGGGGCGTGTAGAACAATATCCCGACCAGCACCGCGTATACCAGTGACACCCGGTGCGCAAACGTCAGCATCACGCGCATGTCCGCGCGGTTGTGTACCAGCGCTTGCGCGGTCTGCACCAGATTGCGCAGAGGCGCGGCCACCAGCGATTTGAGCGCAGTGACCACGCCGAACGCCGCCAGCGCCAGATCAGGATTAGCCAACCGGCCCAGAAAGAAGTTGATCACGAAGGTGACGCCGTTCTCGGTAATCTGGGTAATCATCAGCGGCCACGAAAAGCCCCACATCTGGCGGTACGAAGCCTGCTCACCGCCGCGCGCGGGCAAATCCCGATAGAACGGGCGGCTGACCCAGACCATATAAATCGCCTCCACCGTCATGCAGCCGACCAGTGACGCTGCGCCGGCCACCGCCCCTTCCATCCAGAACGGCAGCACCATCAGCAGCAGCGCTTGCGACACCAGCCGCACCATCGTCGAATGGGAAATCAGCATGGTGCGCCGGCGCATCATGCACAGCGCGGTGGCGAGGTTGCGTATCTGGTTGGGGAATATCCACAAGCCCATCACCGCTGACGCGGCCTTGGCCAGCCGCGTTACTTCCGGGCTTGCGCCCATCATTTTGCCGAACAACCAATCGCCGAGCGGCGTTAAGGCAACGGCTTCGATCAGAATAAACGGCGCCAGCGACACCAGAAAGTAAAACCGCGCGATCCGCCAGAACGAGCGCTGGTCGGAGATATAAGACATGCCCGCCTGCGTGCTGACGCTGATGATGCCGCTGAAGGTGGTGTTGAATGCGAACGCGATGCTGAACGCGGCCAGGGTGGTGGTGGGGTCGCCCAGCCGCGCGAGAAAGCCATGCACCAGCGAGTGCGAAAGCTGATGCAGTTCGGTGGTCAGAATCAGCGGTACGAAGAACAAGACGGCAGTGCGTACCGTCAGAGGGGCATAGGCGTGCATGGCGTTCCGGTGTTATTGATCTTTCCCTGTTTCACGACAAGCCCACGCCATTCTCCATGAGCTTGTCGAACAACAGCATAACGCACCGGGGGCGATCCAGAAAGCGCCGCTCGCCGCACTCCGGTAATATCGGTGCGTCCGCTTGTGAGGCGGCCCGCGAGAACAAGCAAACAAAGGAGCGTGACATGGTAGACATCAAGGCCTTCCCGTATCTGGCCTTCGTCAGGTTTGATCTCACGAACAAAGAATTTGATCACCAGTTCAACATACACTTCGACGATCACATTCAGGAGCTGGCGGACAAGCCCGGCTACGCCACCGCCTGGCGCACACGTGAGTGGCGCGGCGCTGATTATTCCGGCTATAACGAAGGCGTGATGGAACAGGAGTATCAGCAGGTCTACGCCATCGACGATCCGGCGCGATTCAAATCATTCCCGCAAAACCCGCCGCCGCCTGTGATGGAAAACGAACCGTGGCGCCGCGACCTCAGTAACTGGGGCCGGGTGTTTTACCGCGTGCTTTCGCTGACGGAAAAAGACCCGCGCGCGGGGCGTTGCTGGGCGCGCTGCGAAAGCAATTTCAGCGGCACGGCGGCGGAGAATGTTTCATTCCAATCCGCCAATGCGCAGCACCTCGCGCGCGTGCTGGAGCTGCCCGGCATTCATCGCATCTGGCAACTGCAACATGCACCGCATCCCGCGCAGATCGGCGCCGACCCGGTGGGAAAATATATGAACCTGATCGAAGCCGACGCGCCAGAGAATGTGTTCGGCCCCAGTTTGGGTGAGGATCGTTTGCCATTGAAAGCCGGGCAGGCATTCGCCGGCCGGCACTTTGCGCGCCTGCTGCGCAAAGCCGATCCGCAACGCTGAACACCGATTCAGCCTCTGACCTACGCACCGTTTCACGGGAGAAAACCAATGCTGACCCCATTGCTGCCGCGCAAAACCGAAAACCAAAAATCCCACGCGCCCACGGCAGAGACAGATCAACACCAGACAAAGGCACAGTGGCTGTCACTGCATCACGAGGAAATACTGGAACCCGGCCTGCCGATCATCGATCCGCATCATCATCTGTGGGTGCGCCCCGGCCATCGCTATCTGCTCGACGAGTTTTTAGCGGACGCGAACACCGGTCACAATATCCGCGCCTCGGTATTTGTCGATTGCGGCTCGTTCTATCGCAAGTGCGGCCCCGTGGAAATGGCGCCGGTGGGTGAGGTTGAATTCGCCAATGGCGTTGCCGCCATGGCTACCAGTGGCGTCTACGGCAGCACGCAAGTCTGCGCCGGCATCGTCAGCTCGGCGGACATCAGCGTCGGCACGGATGCCGCGCGGGTGCTCGACGCGCAGATCGCCGCCGGTGGCGGGCGCTTTCGCGGCATACGCGTCACCACCAAGTGGGACGCCGACGAAACGCTGAACACCGGCCGTTACATCGTGCCGCGCGGGCTGATGCAGCATGACGATTTCCGCGCGGGCTTCGCCACGCTGGCGCCGCGCAAACTGAGTTTCGACGCGATGATCTATCACCCGCAGATTCTGGAGCTGGCTGATCTTGCCCGTGCTTTTCCGGACACCACGATCGTGCTCAATCATATCGGCGGGCTGATTGCCTATACGCGCACTTACGCGGCGCGCAAAGACGAATCCATCGCGCAATGGCGATCCGCGATGACAGCGCTGGCGCAATGCCCGAATGTGGTCGTCAAACTCGGCGGGCTGGGCATGCCCTATCTCGGCCTCGGCTTTGACAAGCGGGACGCGCCCGCGCCTTCCGCGCAACTGGCCGAAAGCTGGGGGCCGCTCTACAAACATTGCATCGACACCTTTGGTCCGCAGCGCTGCATGTTCGAAAGCAATTTCCCGCCGGATCAAGGCTCGGTCGCGTATCCGGTTATCTGGAACGCGTTTAAACGCATCGCCGCCGGCTACTCCGCAGACGAAAAACACGCGTTGTTTTATGGCACGGCAGCGCAGGCCTATCGCTTGAATCTGGATTGACCCACGACATGAATATTATCGTAAGTATTTGTTTTAAAACATATTTTTATAATGCCATCTATCCATGACACTCACCGAACTGCGCTATATCGTCGCCGTCGCCCGTGAAAAACACTTCGGCCGCGCGGCGGAAAAATGTTTTGTCAGTCAGCCCACGCTGTCGGTGGCGATCAAAAAACTCGAAGATGAATTGGGCGTAGCGCTATTTGAGCGCAGCGCCAACGAAGTGCGCGTGACCGATGTCGGCTCACGCGTGATTGAGCAAGCACAGCGCGTGCTCGAAGAAGCCTCGGCCATCAAGCACATCGCCACCGCCGGCAAAGATGAACTCGCCACGCCGCTGCGCTTTGGCGCCATTTACACGGTTGGCCCGTACGTGATGCCGCAATTGATACCGCTGCTCAATAAAAGCGCGCCGCACATGCCGCTACTGATACAGGAAAACTACACCGCCAGGCTCGGCGAGATGCTGAAAAACGGCGACATCGATTTGATTCTGCTCGCCGAACCATTCAGTGAGGCAGGCATCGTGACGCAGGCGGTGTACGATGAACCGTTTCGCGTGGTGATGCCGGCGAGCCACGCCTGGTCGAAAAAATCCCGCATCGCGACTGCCGACCTGTGCAGCGAGACGCTGCTGCTGCTGTCCAGCGGCAACTGCTTTCGCGATCAGGTGCTGCAAACTTGCGCGGGCGCAAAGCGATCGGTCAACGCGGGCTTGCAGCAAAGCCTCGAAGGAAGCTCGCTCGAAACCATCCGCCAGATGGTGGCCTCCGGCGTGGGCATTACTGTACTGCCTTCCACCGCCGCTGAATCACGCACCGCCGACACCCAACTCACCGCGACGAAAAATTTCACCACGCCGGAACCCTCACGCCGCATCGCGCTGGCCTGGCGCAAAAGTTTTCCGCGCGCACGCGCGGTGCAAGCGGTGCGCGAGGCGCTGCTGGCCTGCAAGCTGCCCGGCGTGACCTTGCTGCCGCGCGCGAAGCCGATAGAATATTCATAAAAACTCATTTAAAAACAAATAGATACATAAATTCACCCTCAACCGTAGGCAATAGCTATTACCTATCGATAATATAATAACAATCAATTGGATTGATTTTCTGGTTATCTCCAAAATGCGTCCCAAGCGTGAACGAACACGCGAAACACAAACCCCCAGGAGACGCAGATGAAACCCGAATCGATCACTATCAAGAACATCGAGTCCGCCTTCGCCGGCGAGTCGATGGCGCACATCAAGTACCGCTACTTCGCCAAAATCGCCCGCGCGCAAGGCGACGAAGCCACCGCCAAAGTGTTCGAGGACACCGCCGCGCAGGAAGTCGAACACGCCTTCGGCCACCTTGACCTGCTTTACCCACCCGCCGATCTGACGCCCGCCAAGGCGCTGGAAATGGCGATTGCCGGCGAGACCTACGAATACACCGAGATGTATCCAAACTTTCGCCACCTCGCCGAGCAGGAAGGCAACGCCGCCGCCGTAAAAGAAATGGACGAGCAAATCGCAGAATCCAAAGAACACGCCGCGCGCTTCCAGCAAACGCTGACCAAAGCCGCCAAACGCTTCGCCGCACTGGCGAAAGTCGAAGAGCGTCACGCCAATCACTACAAGGCGACGCTGGCGAAAGTGCGCGTTTGACTGACTTAAATCAAGGAGACGAACATGAATAAGTGGCAATGTATTATATGTGGCTATATCTATGACGAAGCCGCCGGCGACCCGCAACACGGCATCAAAGCCGGCACGCGCTGGGAAGATGTGCCCGCGGACTGGGCCTGCCCCGAATGCGGCATCGCGAAGGAAGACTTCGAGATGGTATTGTTGGCGGCGTAGTACGAGTGTTACCGCACAGACGCCGCAGAATCATCACTTTAAACTAACTCTACAAAACTGGAGGGCAACATGAGTAGGATTGATATCGGCATCAAGGACAAGGATCGTAAAGCCATCGCGGACGGATTGTCACGCCTGCTCGCGGATACCTACACGCTTTATCTGAAGACCCATAACTTCCACTGGAACGTGAAGGGGCCGATGTTTCAGACCCTGCACCTGATGTTCGAGACGCAGTACAACGAACTGGCACTGGCGGTGGATCTGGTCGCGGAACGCATACGCGCGCTGGGTTATCCGGCACCGGGCACGTACGCAGAGTATGCGAAGTTGTCCTCAATCAAGGAAACCGCCGGCGTTCCCAAAGCAGAGCAGATGATCGAACTGCTGGTCGAAGGGCAGGAAGCTGTCGTGCGCACCGCGCGCTCGGTGTTCCCGCTGGTGGATAAGGCCAATGACGAACCGACTGCCGATCTGTTAACGCAAAGAATGCAGATTCATGAAAAGACGGCCTGGATGCTGAGAAGCTTGCTTGAAAAATAGTGCGTCGCTAACAACCGCGCGGTGCGTCTTTAGGTAAAGGCTGCAGCCAAAAAGCGCGTGGATGTTGCGCCGTCTGCTGGAAAAACGGGAAATGTAACGCGCAGGCACCGAGAAATCGCGCGTAGGACCGTAACAACAAAGGATAAAAGCATGAACACAATCACCACGAAAGACAGCACACAAATTTATTTCAAGGACTGGGGCAAAGGCCAGCCGGTGGTCTTTTCCCATGGATGGCCGCTGGACGCCGATGCATGGGACGCGCAAATGTATTTTCTGGCCGAAAAGGGCTATCGCGTCATCGCACATGATCGTCGCGGTCATGGCCGATCAAGCCAGCCCTGGAGCGGCAACGACATGGACACTTACGCTGACGATCTTGCGACGCTGATCGAGACGCTTGATCTCAAAGGTGCAGCGCTTGTAGGCCACTCCACAGGCGGTGGTGAAGTCGCCCGATACATCGGGCGCCATGGCACTGCGCGTATCGCCAAGGCGGTGTTAATCGGCGCGGTACCCCCGATCATGCTTAAAACGGAGGCCAATCCCGGCGGACTGCCGATGACCGTGTTCGACGGCATTCGCGCCGGCGTAACCGCCGACCGTGCGCAGTTCTACAAGGACCTTGCCGTGCCGTTCTATAACTTTAACCGACCGGGGGCCAAGGTTTCTCAGGGGATCATTGACGCATTCTGGCTGCAAGGAATGCTCGGCTCGTTTAAAGGGCAACTGGATTGCATCAAGCAGTTCTCCGAGACCGACTTTACTGGGGATCTGCGGAAAATTGACGTAGCAACATTGTTTCTCCATGGCGATGATGATCAGATAGTGCCCATCGCCGATTCGGCGATGCTCGCCGCAAAATTGGTCAAGAACTCGACACTGAAAGTGTACCAGGGTGCATCGCATGGGATGTGCGTGACTCTTGCGGACAAGGTCAACGCCGATCTTCTGGGCTTTCTCCAGGCCTGAGGCGAGCACGCGTCCGGTTTAGGGTACCGATACTGTTTGTGATGCGGCGAACTTACTTGAAAGGAATCATGCAATGAATAAATTAACCACAGCGGCCGGCGCACCGGTCGTCGATAACCAGAACACGCAAACTGCCGGGCCCCGTGGGCCGGTTTTGCTGCAGGATGTATGGCACCTGGAAAAGCTGGCGCAGTTTGCCCGTGAAGTGATTCCCGAGCGGCGCATGCACGCGAAAGGGTCGGGGGCTTTTGGCACGTTTACCGTCACCCACGACATCACGAAGTATACCAGGGCAAAACTCTTTTCGAGTGTCGGAAAGAAAACCGATCTGTTCATGCGCTTTTCAACCGTAGCCGGCGAGCGCGGTGCGGCCGATGCGGAACGCGACATCCGCGGTTTCTCCGTCAAGTTCTATACCGAAGAAGGCAACTGGGATGTGGTAGGCAACAACACACCGGTCTTTTTCATGCGCGACCCGCTGAAATTTCCGGACCTGAACCACGCGGTGAAACGAGATCCAAAATCGAATTTGCGCAGCCCTGACAACAACTGGGATTTCTGGACGCTGCTGCCTGAAGCGCTGCACCAGGTCACCATTGTCATGAGCGACCGCGGCATACCGGCGTCGTATCGTCACATGCACGGGTTCGGCAGCCATACCTTCAGCTTCATCAATGCAGCCAATGAGCGTCACTGGGTGAAATTTCACTTCCAGTGCATGCAGGGCATCAAAAACCTCAGCGATGCCGAGGCCGCCGAACTGGTGGGTCGCGATCGCGAAAGTGCGCAACGAGATCTGTTCACCAGCATCGAAAACAAGGATCTCCCGCGCTGGAAGCTGCGCGTGCAGATTATGCCGGAGAAGGACGCAGGTTCGTATCACCTCAATCCGTTCGATCTGACCAAGGTCTGGCCGCACAAAGATTATCCGCTGGTCGATGTCGGGGTGCTGGAGTTGAATCGCAATCCCGAAAACTATTTCGCCGACGTCGAACAGGCCGCGTTTTCGCCGGCCAACGTGGTGCCCGGCATCAGTTTTTCACCGGACAAGATGTTGCAGTCGCGCCTGTTCTCGTACGGCGATGCGCAACGTTACCGACTCGGCGTCAATCATCACCAGATTCCGGTGAATGCACCGAAGTGCCCGTTCAACAGCTACCACCGTGACGGTGCGATGCGCACCGACGGTAACAACGGTGCGACCATCGGCTATGAGCCCAACAGCAAGGGCGAGTGGCAGGAGCAGCCGGATTTCTCGGAGCCGCCTCTGGCAATCGAAGGCGCTGCAGACCACTGGAATCATCGGGTGGATGAAGATTATTACAGTCAGCCCGGCAACCTGTTTCGTCTATTAACGCCGGAAAAGCAGCAGCTCCTGTTCGAGAACACGGCGCGTTCGGTGGGTGGCGCATCGAAAGAAATTCAGCAGCGGCACATCGCCAACTGCACCAAGGCAGATCCGGCTTATGGCGCAGGTGTCGCTACAGCATTACAACGCAATGTGTCGAAATAAACATCGAATGCGGTGGTCCAGCCAACCGCAATTGATTTCCTGATAGGTATCCTTGAACGCATGACTTGGGTCATGCGTTTTTTATGAGAGTACCGAGACGAGATTTTGAATTTGCAGTACAGCGGCATCCGCTTGCGATAGAATCCGCATTCATCCACCGCCACGATTGTCGTGGCGGTGTTTTTCTTTAAGCTGAATACTACACATGAATCCTATCATCATCCTCGGCAGCGGTCTCGCCGGCTATAACGTCGCCAAAGAATTGCGCAAGCTCGACAAGGAAACACCGCTCACCGTAATCGCTGCAGACAGCGGGCATTTTTATTCCAAGCCGATGCTGTCGAATGCACTAGCCTCAAAGAAAGCGCCGTCCGCCATCGCGCTCAACACGCCGGAACAGATGGCCGTACAACTCAATGCAACCGTGCGTCCGCACACGCGCGTGACGGCCATCAATCCCTCCGCCCACACGGTGCACATCGGGGAGGAAGCTCTCGTCTACTCGAAGCTGGTGCTGGCACTGGGCGCGGAACAGCTCCGGCTGCCGATCACGGGGAACGCTGCGGACGCTATCGTCACCGTCAACGACCTGGGCGATTACGGACGCTTTCATGGGCTGCTTGAAGGCAAGAAAAATATCGTAATCATCGGCGCTGGTTTGATCGGCAGCGAATTCGCCAACGATCTCGTTGTTGCCGGACACCACGTCGATGTAATCGACATCGCCGCCCAGCCGCTGGGACGCCTGCTGCCGCCGGAAGGCGGTGCGCTGCTGCGGCAGAAACTCGCTGCGCTAGGTGTGGTTTGGCATTTCGGCGTGGGCACAAAATCCATCGATCGCGATGGCGGCGCACTGCGGGTCACACTCGACAACGGCGAAACGCTGCAAGCCGATATCGTGCTGTCCGCAGTCGGCCTGAAACCGCGCACCGAGCTCGCGCACGACGCGGGTCTCGCCATCAATCGCGGCATAGTAGTCAACCGCAATTTAGCCACCAGTGACCCGGACATCTATGCGCTGGGCGACTGCATGGAAATCGAGGGTATGGTAATGCCTTTTGTGATGCCCATCATGCATGCAGCGCGCGCGCTGGGTCCAACTCTGGCAGGCAAGCCCACGGTAGTGAGCTTTCCCGCAATGCCGGTGCTGGTAAAGACGCCTGCTTGCCCCACCATCGTGTCGCCGCCCGCTACCGGAGCAGCCGGTGAGTGGAAAATCGAACAGACGCCGGACGGCGTCAAATCGCTGTTCGTGGATGCGTCAGGAAAGTTGCTGGGCTTTGCATTGAACGGCGCGGCTACCGCGGAACGCGCGAAGCTCGCGCCGCAATTGCCGGCAGTGCTGGCGGCAACCTAGCAGATTATTTTTGCCCCAGTACAGCCAGCGCTATAAACAGCACTATGATCACCGCCAGCACCGCAAATGCAATCTTCACCCAGCTCTTCGGATAATCGCCGGAGATTTTTCCGGTGTAGCCGTTCATCACCACCTGAAAGTTTTTCACGCCAAAGCGGTACTGCAACATCCACAGCGGCGCGAGGATGTGTTTGAAGGTTTGGCCGCTGTACGCTGAATTCACGCGCAGATTGCGTTGCGTGTCGCCGGGCACCGCGCGTGAACACATCGATTGCACTTGCCGTTCCATTTGTTCGCGCGATTTCTGTGCCGCGGCCACCAGATCGATCTGGTAACGCTCGACCACCCAGCCCGACAGAAACGCCGGATCGTACGGTTGCAATTCCTGCGTCGGAAATGGCTCTACCTCGCGCAGATGGTTCGGCTGTATGCCCATCGACGCCGGCACGAGTTCGTCATCAAAAAAATGATCGATGCGGCCACTCGCATGCTCCCAGCGCGTGCGCTGTATCTGCCGCGTTTGGCGGTTGCCGGAGCTGTCGGTATATTCTTCGGTTTCGTAATAGTGGTAACCCGCCTCGGCTTCCCAATCGGCCTTGGCCTGCGCGTCGAACGTCCAGTACGGAATGTAAATGCCTTTCACCGTATCGGTAAGCGCGGCTTTTTTCAGTTTGTTGGGTGCGAACCAGCGCGAGCCATACCAGGCTTTGATTAACTCACGCGCCTTGCTGTTGGCGATTTTTATCGGCAGCAGACTCTCGGGCGAAAACGCCTCTTTTACTTCTTCATACGGCACCAGTTGCGTCGCGCCGCAAAACTCGCAACCCTGCGATTGGCGCGCCGCATTGAACACCGATATGGCGTGACAGCTCTGGCATTTCACTTCCTGCTTTTTTTCGCCCCAGCCGCGCTTGCTGTCGGGAATGCTGCGCAGCGCGCTCGCCAGATCATGCTCGATGATCTTGCCGGAGGCTGCATCCGCCATGGTGCCGGGCACCACGGTGGCGCAAAAACCGCATGCCAATACCTGCTTGCTCGCATTCCACACCGCCTCGCCGCCACAGGCGGGGCAGGTGTGTTTGACGCGTGCCTTTACTTCCGTTTTAGCCTCTGGTGTTGCCGCCCCGGGCTTGGCTTCTACAGGCGCACTGCCCCAAGATTCCGCCATGCTTAATGCTTCAGAAATTCATCAACCGCCGCGCGTGTGATGCGGTAGGTGCTGCCGATTTTTTTGCCCTTGAGGTCACCCGCCTCCAGCGTGGTCAGCACATCGGCTTCAGACACACCCAGCAGCTTGGCCACCTCCGGCACGCCCATCAGATCAGGCATTGCGGCGCCCGCGGGCGCAGGCCCTGCCGCCGCAACACCCACCCCCGCCGCCACCGCCGGCGTGCCTTGCGCGCCCAGCATGCCGCCGGGTTGATTCATCATCTGCTGCGCCATGGCAAAACCCATCGCCATTTCAGCGGCTTGCCCGCCCATGCCGCCGCCCTGCCCTTTGCCCAGGCCTTCAGCCATCTGGAATTTCACGTAGTCATTCAGATTGCCGATCGCGCCCATGCTCGAACGCTTGTCGATGGCGGCTTCAACTTCAGGCGGCACGGAAACGTTTTCGACCAGAAAGCTGGTGATCTCCAAGCCGTATTTGGGGCCGATAGCCGGGTTGATGAGCAGCAACAACGCTTCGCCCAGCTCCGTATAGCGCGTCGCCATGTCGAGCGCGGGCACGCCGGAGCTTGCCATCGCATCACTGAACACGCTGACCATGCGGCTCCTCATGGTGTCGGCGAATTCATCCAGATGAAAATGAAAATCGCTGCCCGCGACTTCTTTCAAAAAAATTCGCGGATCGACGATCTTGAAATCATAGGTGCCGAACGCGCGCAGCCGCACGATGCCGAAATCCTTGTCGCGCAGCATCACCGGGTTGGCGGTGCCCCACTTGTTGCCGGTAAACAAGCGCGTGGTGACGTAATACACGTCGGCCTTGAACGGCGATTCAAAACCGTATTTCCAGCTCTTGAGCTTGGTCAGCACCGGAATGTTATCGGTAACCAACGAGTGTTTGCCTGGCTTGAAGGTATCGCCAAATTCACCGAGGTAAACAAACTGCGCCACCTGCGATTCGCGCACGATCAATTGCGCGCCGTTTTTGATCGCCTTGTCTTCGTCGGGAAAGCGATACGACAGCGTGTCGCGGGAATCATCCGTCCACTCGATAACGTCGAGCAGTTCGCCTTTAATGAAATCCATCAGTGCCATGTGAGATTCTCCTTTAACAATCGACCATCGATCAAAGCCATCACGGCGGCCAACCCCTCCAACACTCGGCACCGCCTCCAGAATAAAGTGTAACCGAAATCAGCGCTGGCGCAGCATTGACGCCACGCCGCCCACCGCCAGCGCCGCGAGCAGCGTGAATCCGATGACATAACTCTGCGTCAGCGCCAGCACCAGTGCGAACAACGGCGGCACAATCACCGCGCCGAAGTACGCACAGGCTAGTGTAGTGCTTCGTTCTGTTTGGAACTTAATCGGGAATTTGCGCGGATGACCTTTGCGAGGATGTCATGGGCCTTGGCAGTCCAGAAGAAGGGC
>JAYVQD010000026.1:0-3120 GCA_043777275.1 Nitrosomonadales bacterium | reverse complement strand
GCACCACCGCGCCCACGTGCAGCACGCCCGCGCGATGCACGTCGTCGAGTTCAAAGCCTTGCACCTGCGTGCCGTTAATCAGCGCGGCGTGCGGCGCGGAGAGTTTCAGATTCGTGCCCCACACATTGCACATGCGCGTGCTGTCCACGCGCGTCAGCGTTTTCTGCAGCATCCGGCTCCACTCCAGATCAGCGCCGTAGAGCGCGCAGCCGAGCGAATCTAGCATCAGCAGTTTGATGCGTGTTTTGACTTCGGCGGGAATCGTGTCGTAGGTCAGGCCGGACACAAACTGCGCGATGCCGCGGGTGTAGGGGTTGTCGTTCGATGCTTCGTGGCTCATTTCAGTGTTCCAAAAATAGTGTTTAAAAACAAATACTTATAGTAAATCAGCTTTTCGCTGCCTGCGCCGCGCCCGCGCCCGCGATGCGTCCAAAGATCGCGCCGGATACCAAACCCGTGCCGCTCGGATAGTTAAAGAAAAACAAGCCGCCGACCATTTCGCCTGCGGTGTAAAGACCCGGAATCGGTTTCAGATGCACATCCACCACTTGCCCGGTGTCTTTGAGAATGCGCAAGCCGCCGAAGGTGAAGGTGATGCCGCAGGTGGTTTGATAGGCATCGTACGGCGGCGTATCCAGCGCCTGTGCCCAGTTGGATTTTTGCGGCTCGATGCCGACGGTGCATTTGCCGTCTTTGATGGTGTGATCGAAGGCCACGTCTTGTTTGATTGATGCGTTGTACTCGCGCACGGTTTTCAAAAAGCCTTGCGGGTTCACGCCTTCGAGTTTGGTGGCGAGTTCTTCCAGCGTGTTGGCCGACACCTTGGTCATCATCTTGATGCGGTATTCCGAGCGCAGCAGCTTGGTGACCTTGGAATCGAACACCTGCCATGCAAATTGCGCGGGCTGTTTCAACACTTCGCCGCCGTATTTGGCGTAAGTGAACGAGTGGAAATCCCAGCCTTCATCGACAAAGCGTTTGCCGTCGGCGTTAATCAGCACGCCGAAGATGTAGCTGTGTTTCTGAAACTGATCGCCGACGCTGACGTCGCCGAACTCCGGCGCATTGCGATCCCAGCCTACCGCGTGGCTGCCCGACCAGTTGCCATAGGGCGCTGCGCCAATATCGAGCGCCATTTTCAAACCATCGCCCTGATTGAAACGCGAGCCGCGCACTTTCACCAGTTCCCAGCCGGGGCCGAGGTAGCGCGTGCGCATTTCCGGATTGGCTTCGAAACCACCGCACGCCAGCACCACCGATTTGGCGCGAAACTCCGTCATCTTGCCTTTCATTTGTGCGCGCACACCGGAGACTTTTTCGCCGTCATAGATCAGCGACACGGCGCGCGTGTCGTAAAAAATCTGAATGCCTTTGGCTTTAACCGATTTGTCGAGGTAATCCACCAGCCCCGCGCCGCCGCCGTGGGCTTCAATCGGCATGCGACCGAAAAATTTGCGCTTGCCGTTGACCAGGCCCGACTGGCGGCCGAAGTTGAGCAAAAACTTTACACCCTTGGTGCGCAGCCACGCCATGATGTCCTGACTTTGCGTCACCAGAATCTCCGACAGATCCGGATCAGAGCGATACGCGGTGAGGCGATACAGGTCGTCGTAATACTCGTCGGTGGTGTTGGTGCCGAAATCGCTGGTGGCGACTTCGTCGTCGGTGACGTCGGTGATGCGCTTCAAATCGTCCACCTTGTCGTAGGCGAATCGCATCACGCCGCCGGCGAAGCGGCTGTTGCCGCCGTGTTCGTCTTCGGAGGCGGCCTCGAGCATGGCGACTTTGACGCCGTGCTCATGAGCAGACAGCGCGGAACACAGCGCGGCGTTACCTTTGCCGACAATCAATACGTCGAATTCGTGCATAGCAGTTACCTTGGAAGTAGTAGTGAGTTGGTGTCTGAAAAATCATGGGCCGCGGACGGCGGCGCATCCGGGCGGGCCACATTGACAATGTGCATTGTGCAGTGCCCGATGTTATCAGCCACCGCACACACGCTCAACCCGCGATTGAGTTCCGGCGTTGAATGTTCCACAATCGGAACTTTTCACCCTTTCGAGAAAATCAACATGGCGTTTATAGTCAAATGCTTGGTCGTGGCTGTCGCTCTGATTCCTGCTGCGGTCTGCGCGCAAGCCTATCCTTCAAAGCAACTACGCATTGTGGTCGCATTCCCGCCCGGCGGGCCGATCGACATTGTGGCGCGCATGATTATGGGCAAGCTGGGCGAGGCGATGGGCCAGTCGGTGATCGTCGATAACCGTGGCGGCGCGGGCGGTGTAATCGGCGTGGACAACGTGGCCAAGTCAGCCCCCGACGGCTACTCGATGGTGTTGTCGAGCACCTCGCTCGGCATCTTGCCGCATGTGTATCCGAACCTGCCGTTTGATGTGTACCGTGATCTGGGCGCGGTGTCGATGGTGACTACCACGCCGGAGTTGCTGGTGGTGCATCCGTCGCTGCCGGTAAAAAATGTAAAGGAATTGGTGGCGCTGGCAAAATCCAAACCCGGCCAGCTTAATGCCGCCTCCACCGGCAACGGCGGCTTGCCGCATCTGGTGCTGGAACTGTTCAAAACCGAAACCGGCACGCAGATTGTGCATGTGCCCTACGGCGGCGCGGCGCCCGCGGTGACCAACACGCTCGGCGGACATACGCAGATGATGATCGCCGATCTGCCGGTGCTGCTGTCGCATGTGCAAAGCGGGCGCCTGCGCGCATTGGCGACCACGGTGGCCAAGCGCTCCGCGCTGCTGCCCGATTTGCCGACGATGGCGGAGCAGGGCGTGCCCAAAGTGGATGCGTCGAACTGGTACGGTATTTTTGTCGCGGGCAAAACCCCGCGCGACATTGTTGACAAGCTCAATGCCGGATTGAACAAAGCGCTCGGCGACAAGGAGTTGCGCGAACGCCTCGCCTCGCGCGGCGCCGACCCCGCGCCCGGCACGCCCGAGCAACTGGCCGCGATGCTCAAAACCGATTACAACAAGTGGGGGCCGATTGTTAAGGCGGCGAATGTGAAGGTGGATTGAGCGGCGCGCTGCGTGAGTGGTTTTATCGCGCAACCAGCGATGACGCCGGCGGCAACGAAGCGCCGCGCAGGGTGTTGATGGCGCG
>JAYVQD010000025.1:0-3126 GCA_043777275.1 Nitrosomonadales bacterium | reverse complement strand
ACATGATCGACAACCGTGATTCACATTACGTGGGCGATGTGGCGGTGGGGCTGAACCCCGCGCTCGCTGCGCGCATCCAGGGTTGCGACCTGCTGATTGCCATCGGTTCACGGCTCGGTGAATGGACGACGGTGAACTACACGCTGATCGACATCCCGCGTCCGAAGCAAACCTTTGTGCATATCTATCCCGGCGCCGAGGAATTGGGTCGTGTGTATCAAGCCGATTTGCTGATGAACAGCGGCATGCCCGAATTTGCCGCCGCCGCGCGCAAGCTGCCGCCGTTAAAACCCGCGTGGGACGAATGGACACAAGGCGCGCGCGCCGACTACGAAGCGTGGCAAAAGCCGGTGAAGGTGCCGGGCAAAGTCAACATGAGCGAAATCGTCAGTTGGCTCAACAAACGTCTGCCGCCGGAAACCATTATCACCAATGGCGCGGGCAATTTTTCGCTGTGGGTGCATCGCTTCTACCGTTATCCGGGTTTCCGCACGCAACTCGCGCCCACCAGCGGCGCGATGGGTTACGGCGTGCCCGCCGGTGTGGGCGCAGCCATCGTGCAACCCAAGCGCCCAGTGGTCACGTTTGCAGGCGATGGCGATTTTTTGATGAACGGGCAGGAACTCGCCACCGCGATGCAATACAACGCGAAGCTGATCGTCATCGTGGTCAACAACGGCATGTACGGCACCATTCGCATGCATCAGGAACGCCACTACCCCACGCGCATCAGCGGCACCATGCTGAAAAACCCCGACTTCGCCGCGCTGGCCCGCGCCTACGGCCTGCACGGCGAAATCGTCGAAGCCACGGCGGATTTTGAAGCCGCGTTTGACCGCGCGTGGAACGCCAAGACCGCAGCGCTGATTGAAGTGCGTATCGACCCTGATGCGATTTCACCACGCGCTTCGTTGTCGTCGATCACCGAGGACGCCTTGAAAGCGAAGAAGCCATGATCCATTACCTCACCGAAAAAGATGTTCAGCAAGTGCTGAACATGGAAATTCTGCTGGAGACGACGGAGCGTTCGCTGAAAGATCGCGCGCTGCACAACGCGATTGATATTCCGCGCCAACGCATCTACACCCCCGAAGGCACGCAGCATGTGTTGCAGGCCTCCTCCAAGGCCATCGGCTACACCGGCTTCAAGTATTACTACACGCGCCCCACCGGCAAAAGTTTTTATGTGCATCTCATCAGCATCGAAACCGGCAAGCTGGCAGCCATTGTCGAAGCCATCTGGATGAGCATGGTTCGCACCGGTGCGGCGAGTGGTGCGGCCACGAATTATCTGGCGAATGAGGATGCCTCCATCGTCGGCCAGATCGGCAGCGGCTATCAATCGATCGGCCAACTCGAAGCGGTGTGTGCGGTGCGTAAAATCAAAGAAGCCCGCGTCTACTCACGCACGCGCGACAAACTCGAAGCCTATTGCAAAAAAATGAGCGATAAACTTGGCGTCTCCGTGATTCCCGCGGAATCCGCCGAAGCGGCCGTACGCGGCGCGCACATACTCAACGTCATCACCAAGTCCGCCACGCCCACCATCAAGGGCGAATGGCTGACGCCGGGCGTGCATATCAACGCCGCAGGCTCCAACGCGCTGTCGCGCGCGGAAATCGATGATGCGACGGTCAAGCGCTGCGACCTTATCACCGTCGATTCACGCGGCACCGCGCAAAAGGAATGCGGCGATCTGGTGTCGTCAGCAGAAAAAGGCGTGATCCAGTGGGAGTACCTCACCGAAATCGGCGATGTGTACGCGGGCCTCGCGCCCAAGCGCACCTCGGCGACGCAGATCACGCTTTATGAATCGCACGGCATGGGCATCCAGGATTTATACGGCGCGGCAAAAGCGCTGGAACTGGCCAAGGCGCGCGGGCTGGGCGTTGAATTGCCGGTTGGGCTGTAAACTACAAACCCGTTTTAACATGGATGTACAGGATAGACAGGATAAGAGCAAAGACCGGTTTTCATCCGGTCTATGCTGCACATCCATGTAAATTTGTTTTTGACTTTTTGTAAAGGCCACGTATGACCACCTCCCTCGGAAAAATCGGTTTCGCCGGTATCGGCGCCATGGGCACGCCGATGTCCATCAACCTCATCAAGGCCGGCCACAAGCTGGTGCTGTTTGATATTGACCCTAAAAAAGCACAAGCCGTCGCCGCAACCAACGAATGCGAAGTCGCCACCAGTCTCGCCGACATGGCGAGCAAAAGCGACACCGTCATCACCATGCTGCCCGACGGCAAGCTGGTGCATAAAGCCTTGTTGGGCGCAGGCGGTATCTGCGAAACACTCAAGCCCGGCAGTCTGATTATCGACATGAGTTCAAGCTCGCCGATGGGCACGCGCGAACTCGGCGCGCTGCTCGCGCAAAAAGGTTTTCAGTTCATCGACGCGCCGGTGTCCAACGGCGTCAAGGGCGCAACCGCGGCCACGCTGTCGATCATGGTCGGCGGTGACACAGCGATTTTCGAGCGCGTGAAACCCATGCTCGAAAAAATGGGCAACCAGATTTATTACGCCGGCCCGCTGGGCGCCGGCCACGCGATCAAGGCGCTCAACAACTATGTGTCCGCCGCAGGCATGATCGCGGCGTGCGAAGCGATGCACGCGGGTGCAGCGTTCGGCATTGATCCCAACGTCGCCATCGATATCATCAACACCTCCAGCGGCTATAACGGCACCACGCAGCGCAAGTGCAAACAGTTCATGATTTCCGGCGCATATAACGCGGGCTTTTCCACCGGTCTGATGGCGAAGGATGTGCGCACCGCGCTTGAAATCGCGCAGGCGATGGGCACTTCCACCATTCTCGCCAAGCCCACCGCCGACATCTGGGATGCCATGGAAAAGAAATTAGGCTTTCTGTCCGACCATACCGAGATGCATAAATTTACCAATAAAAACAAATAGTTATATGAACACCTGGCATGGCGAGACCGACGCCGCGTGGGAGACCACGCAAGCCGAACTGGCATCGGCGTATCTGACCGACGGCCTGCCGATCGTTCCGCCGACAGCCGCGCGCGTCAACGCCATGCTCGCGCACAACGGCTACACAGCCGATCACGAAATCAGCATGCTGCCGCCGGGCTTCGAGATGGTCACGGCAAACGA
>JAYVQD010000024.1:0-3129 GCA_043777275.1 Nitrosomonadales bacterium | reverse complement strand
CGCGCTTCATGCGGTTTTCAGCCAGCGCAGGCTCGCCCAGCGGTAGGCGAACAGCAGCGCAAAAAACACGCAAATCAGCATCAGCGCGCGCCAGAACGCGTAATCGATCTGCGAGCCGAGCATGGCGTTGATCTCCTGCGCGGGCGCGGCCCAGGGGCGTTTTTCCGCCAGGGCGCCGGTCAGGCCGAGCAGGTTGTTCAGCCCCGCGACCGTCTGGTTTAACTCGGTGCTGGCCTTGACGTAGGGCTCAATCTCGAACGGCTTGGCGTTAGGATTCGGCGGGCCGCCTGCGTGCCGGGCGAGCAATTGATCGACCGCGCGCGAAGTTTCAGTGACGCCGCTCGCCGTGTCGCGCAAATTGGCGGTGAGGCGCTCGCCGGATGCGGTGACCTGATGCACGCGGGCGGTGAGTTGATCTGCCGCTGCCGTGGTCTTGCGCACTTCACCCATGAGCCCGGCGAGCCGGCCGTTGCGGTCTTCGAGGGTGGCGACCAGCGCCTCGCGTTCTTTCGCCAGTTGATCCGGCAGCTTCTCGACCGCGAGCGAGGCGCGGTCCGCCGACTTGGCCAGCGAGTCCGCGGCTTTCAGGGAGTTGGCGAACTCGGGTTTCACCAGCATCTCGTTCATCAGCGATTCCATTTGCCAGGTAATCAGAAACGGCATGCGCTTGGCCTGATAAAACGCGCGTTCGGCGAGCAGGCGGGCGTCGTCCGCCACCTTGGTGGCTTCGGCGATCTCGGCAAAAAATCCGGTGGCTTTGATGTCGTCGAGCACGTTGGGGCCGCGCTGTCCGGCCACTTCGTCAAAGCGCAGATACGACAGAATATCGACGTGCGGATTGCGCTTGCGCCAGTCGAGAATCAGCGCATCGAGTTGCTGCAACTGTTCGGCGCGCAGCACGCGCCCGGCGACGTTCCAGATATCGACGCGCAGCGTGCGCATGGCCTGAATCAGCGGCGCGCTGCGATTGCCGAAATGGCGTTCGGCCTGGTCTTCGTCAATCCAGCGATAACTTTGCAGCGTCACCACCATCAGCAAATCCATCAGCTTGGCGAAGGGCTCGGCGTTGGTGACAATATCGTACACGCCGCTGACGCTCACCAGCTTGACCTGATGCGCGAGCCGGCGTTGTTCAGGCGACGGATTGTCGCGCAACACCGCATCGGTGGCGGCAACGATTTGCGTCGTATAGCGGTCAGCGAAAGCGTAAGCCGCTTTGTCGAGATCGGCGGCGGTGACGCGCGGCGCGGTTTGCGCCGCCGTGCCGAAGGACAGCAGCGCGAAGCACAACAGGACGAATACACGGCACGGCAGCAGGGTGTTTGATCGGGCGAGGTAACGGGCGAGGCAATGGGTCAAAGGGGTCATCACGAGGCTCCGGTGAGGAAAGTAGAAGGGAGAAATTCCAGCAGACGGGGTATGCGATACTCGCGCTACTAGAAAGGATGAAACATTACCCATGTCGCTCGCACAACTATACATCGGCCCCGGCCGCAGCGACGCCGTTAAACAAAAATTGATCGAGAACGTCACCCAGACGATGAAAGACACCTTGTTCGCGGCGAACGGTCGCCGATGAACGAACTCGCGCATCTGTTTGAACTGAATCGCGCATGGGCGCGTGCCGTGAGTACGCAGGCCCCGGATTTCTTTAACAAGCTATCGAAGCAGCAGGCGCCGGCGTATCTGTGGATCGGCTGTTCCGACAGCCGTGTGCCCGCCAACACCGTGATCGGATTGGCGCCTGGCGATGTGTTCGTGCATCGCAACGTGGCCAATGTGGTGGCGCATAGCGATATGAACTGCCTGTCGGTATTGCAGTTCGCGGTGGACGTGCTGCGCGTGCGGCACATCATCGTGTGCGGCCATTATCGGATGCAGCGGCATACAGGTGGTGTTGAAACGCGAGCGGCTGGGCTTGTCGGACAACTGGCTGCGCTACGTGCGCGATGTCGAAGACAAGCACGCCGCGCGGTTGCGCGCGCTGGTGGATGCCGAACAACAGCACCGGCTGTGCGAGCTGAATGTGATCGAGCAGGTCGCGCATGTGTGCGAGACCTCGATCGTGCGCGACGCGTGGGATCGCAACCAGCCGCTGTCGGTGCATGGCTTTATTTACGGCGTCAAGGACGGCATACTGCACGATCTGAAAACCACGGTCGGGTGCCGCAGCGAAACGATCGCGCAATATGAAGCGGCGGTAGCCGCGTTGGGTTGATCCGCAGTTTTAAAATTAATTGAATAAAAACAAATACTTACGTAATAAGGAGCGCACTTGAACATTTTGCACAATCGTATTGCCATCCACACCTGGACGCTCGACACCACGCCGCTCGCCGACGCATTGCGCGTTGCACGCGAGGCCGGTTACAACGCCGTCGAACTGCGTCACATTGATTTCATGCGTTGCGCCAAAGCCGGCATGAGCGAAGACGCGATGGTCAAGCTGGTGCGTGACGCCCATATCAAAGTAGCGGTGATCGGCACCGAAAGCGGTGTGTTGTTCGCGGCGGGCGACGATTTACAGCGGCTACTCGGCTCGCTGCGTTATGTGTGCGAGAAGGCGGTAGCGCTCGGCTGCGAGGTGATTATGGTGTCACCGGGAACCAACGCGCCCGGCGGCATCGAGGCGGCGAAAATAAACCTTAAAACCTGCGCCGAGATTACCGCGGGTTACGGCTTGAAACTCGCACTGGAATTCAACTCGCGCCATCCGGTTATCAACACATTGGCGGCGGGCATGGAACTCGTCAACGCGGTGAATATGAAACACTGCGGCTTGCTGCTCGACACCTATCACCTGCATTGCAGCGGCGGCAACGGCGCCAGCTTCAAGGACGTGCCGGTCGATCAGATCATCACCTTCCAGTTCAGCGACGCGCCGCCGGGCTCGCCGTCGCCCGGCCCAACACCGGTGGATCGTCTGCCGCCGGGCAAGGGCGCAGCGCCGTTCGTGGAGATTTTTAAAACACTGATGGCGATGAACTACCAGGGCTACATGAGCTACGAGGCGCCCAACCCCGCGCAATGGAATCGTCCGGCGGATGTGGTGGCGCGGGAAGGGATTGAGTTGGTGCGTGGGTTGCTGGCTAAGGCGGAATAGCCGGCGTAACTGAATGCTGAATGGGC
>JAYVQD010000023.1:0-3130 GCA_043777275.1 Nitrosomonadales bacterium | reverse complement strand
TTTACGTTTCAAATCGAGACCAGAAAAAATCATGAATTATTTATTTCAAATCAAACGATTAACGCGTCTCGGGCGCTCAACGTCCGGACACTAGTGATCCAGACATTATCGAACGGCAGTGCTTACGAAAGTCTGACCACCGCCCTGCCGCGACTGCCGCCTTTTAGTATTTTTTCGAAGGTTGCGCCCAGATCGGCCAGCGTGATGGTGATCGCGATATCCGCCAGATGGCGTGGTTTCAAGTCGTTTGCCAGCCGCTGCCACACTTTGCGCCGCAGCGGCATGGGCGTTGCGGCCGAATCCACACCGATCAGCCGCACGCCGCGCAGTATGAAGGGCAGCACATTGGTTTTGAGTTCGATGCCACCGGCGTTGCCGAAACTGGCGATCAGCCCATGTTGATTCATGGTGCGCGTGAGCCACGACAACTGATCGCCACCCACCGAATCGAACGCCGCCGCCCACTGCGATTTTTCCAAAGGGCGTGTACCCATCTCGATGGCGTTGCGTGCCAGCACTACCTGCGCACCGAGCTTTTTCAAGAACTCATGCTCGCCGTCTTTGCCCGTGAGCGCGGTCACGGCGTAGCCTTTGCCAGCCAGCATATCAATGGCCAGACTGGCTACACCGCCGGTCGCGCCATTCACCAACACATTGCCATTGCCGGGTGTGAGGCCGTTAAGTTCGAGCAACTCGATGGCCAGCCCAGCGGTGTAGCCCGCCGTGCCGAGCGCCATGGCTTCAAACAACGACAAGCCCTGCGGCAGCGGCACCACCCAGTCCGCCGGCACGCGGCACACTTGCGCAAAGCCGCCATCGTGCGCAACACCGAAGTCGTAACTGGTGCAAATCACTTCGTCACCCGCTTTGAAGCGCGCATCGGACGATGACATCACGACGCCAGCCGCATCGATGCCGCCCACCAGCGGATACTTGCGGATGACTTTGCCGCCAACCCCGGTCGCGGCCAGCGCGTCTTTGTAATTCACACTGGAATAGGCGTTCTTGAAAATCACCTCGCCGGGCATCAGATCGTCCAGCGATATTTCCATAATGCGACCTTCTATCGTGTTGTTTTCATTGAATATTCTGTAAGACTGAAAGGGTTCCATGGGGCTCCTGCGGCAAAGGTACGGCAGAGATTATGGCAGATGGGGTTGAGCCAGATAATCATGCGACTGCATTTCGGTAAGACGGCTCACCAGGCGATCTTTTAACGACGCATTGAGATTCGCCTGAAACGCATTGGACGAATCCGCATCGAGAATCAATTCGTCTGCCGGCACGCTCGCCGACAACACCAGTTTAACGCGGCGATCGTAAAACTCATCGATCATCCACACAAAGCGGCGCAGTTTGTCTGCCGTGCCTGCGCCAAAACACGGCACATTCGACACCATCACCGTGTGGTAGCGCTTGGACAGTTCGATGTAATCCGGCTTACCGCGCGGGCCATCGCACAGCGCGGAAAAATCAAACCACACGACATCGCGCGCATCGCGGCGAACAGGAATGGCGCGGCCATCGATATCGAGTTGCGTGACATCGGAAATGTCATGGCGCGCGATGGCGATAAACTCACGCGCCATGCGCTCGTCCGCATCCGCGCCGATGTGATAGACACCGGCTTTTTCGAGTTCGCGCAAACGGTAATCCACACCGCCATCGACATTAATGATGTCGAAATTTTGTTTGATGAGATCGATCGCCGGCATGAATTGCTGGCGCTGCAAGCCATGCAGATAAAGCGCATCGGGCGAAAAATTCGAGGTCGTCAGCACCACCACGCCCTGCTCCATCAAGCCTTCGAGCAGTTTGCGCATCAGCATCGCATCGGTAATGTCGGTGATGTGAAACTCGTCCAGACACAGCAACCGCGTGTCTTTGGCCACGTCGCGCGCCACTCCCGCGAGCGGCTCGGCCTGCCCGCTGAGCGCATTCAGGCGCTGATGCACCTCCTGCATGAAGCGATGAAAATGTATGCGGCGCTTCTTCGCTACTGGCGCGCAGTTGAAGAAACTATCCATCAAAAAACTTTTGCCGCGCCCGACGCCGCCCCACAGGTATAGCCCCTTGACCACGCGCTTGCGTGCGAGCAGGCGCACCAGCAGGGATTCCATTTTTTCGAGACCAATCAGGTCTTCGTAGAGGCGCTCCAAATGCGCAACGGCCCGCAGTTGCGACGCATCGAGCGCAAAACCGTGCTCGGCGGCATGCTGCACGATCCACTGTGCGGCATCGGCGCTGTCACGCGGGAGCGTGGTGTGTATCGGCGGGGAGTTTGCGGGGTCGTTCACTCGTTCACCCGTTCACGCTCTTAAAGAATTTAAAGATTCAACGTCCGTCCATCCACCGCCAGCGCGGCTTCTTTCATCGCTTCGGACAGCGACGGATGCGCATGGCAGATCATCGCGATGTCTTCGGATGACGCACCAAACTCCATTGCCACCACTGCTTCGGAAATCAGTTCGGACGCCATCGGCCCGATGATATGCACACCGAGAATGCGATCAGTACGTTTGTCAGCGATAATTTTGACGAAGCCAGTGGTGTCGCCCAGCGCGCGCGCGCGGCCATTGGCCATGAACGGAAACGAACCCGTGCGGTATTCGACGCCTTCGGCTTTGACTTGCTGCTCGGTTTTGCCGACCCAGGCAATTTCCGGCGACGTGTAAATCACCCACGGCACGGTGTTGAAATCGACATGCCCGTATTTGCCGGCGATGCGTTGCGCGACGGCGACGCCTTCTTCCTCGGCCTTGTGCGCGAGCATCGGCCCGCGCACCACATCGCCCACCGCCCACACATTCGCGAGGTTCGTCTTGCAGTGTTCATCCACGGCAACAAAACCGCGCTCATCGAGTTTCAGCCCCACCGCCGCCGCGTTCAGGCCCTCGGTATGCGGCACACGCCCGATCGAAACAACGAGCTTATCGACCGTCAGCGTTTGTGCTTTGCCCGCGCTATCGGTGTACTCGATGGCCACTTCTTTAGCCGGCTTGACGCTACCGACTTTGACCCCTGTCTGTATCGCCAGTCCTTGTTTTTTAAATACTTTATTTGCTTCCTTGGCGACCGCTTCATCCGCCGCGCCGAGAAACGCCGGCAACGCTTCGAGTATCGTAACGGC
>JAYVQD010000022.1:0-12290 GCA_043777275.1 Nitrosomonadales bacterium | reverse complement strand
GTGTCGCCAAATTGTTTTGGCATTCAGGTTTCATAGGGAAATATGCTTTCGCCCGAAATTTCTGCGAAAAATCGTTCCCTCTGAGAAATCGGCATTTTTATAGAGGCTGAATAGAGACCAAAGAACAACTAAAACAACTCGAAAATGAACTGTGGAGCGCAGCCGACAATCTGCGCGCCAATTCGGATCTGAAATCCAGCGAGTATTCGATTCCTGTGCTCGGGCTGATTTTCCTGAAATTCGCCGATAACAACTATCGCCGGCACGAGGCGGCGATTATTGCCGAGTATCAAAAACTCAAAGGCACGCGGCGTGAGAAGAAAATTTCCGAAATTGCCATCGAGAAATGCGGGTTTTACCTGCCGGATCATGCGCGCTACGACTATCTGCTCAAGCTGCCCGAGGAGAAAGACATCGCCAAAGCGCTGAAAGAGGCGATGAAATCGGTCGAGGATTACAAACCCGAACTCGAAGGCGTGCTGCCGTAAGACGAATATTTTCGTCTTACGCGCGACGAGAAAACCAAGACCATACCGAACGATCTGCTGAAGAATTTCGCCAACATCCCTGCGGATTTCACCGGCGACCTGTTCGGGCAGATTTACGAATACTTCCTCGCCGAGTTCGCGCGCAGCGAAGGCTCCAAGGGAGGCGAATTTTTCACGCCGCGCTCGGTAGTGCGGCTGATGGTCGAAATCATCGAGCCCCACGGTGGCAAGGTGTTCGACCCCGCGTGCGGTTCCGGCGGCATGTTCGTGCAGTCGGCGCATTTTATCGGCGAGCACCGGAAGGAACTCAAGGATGCCGACAGCAGCGTTTACGTGTATGGGCAGGAAAAGACGCTGGAGACCGTCAACCTCGCCAAAATGAACCTCGCGGTGAACGGTCTGCGCGGCGAAGTCAAAAAGGCCAACACCTATTACGAGGACCCGCACCACAGTTTTGGTGCGTTTGACTATGTGCTCGCCAATCCGCCGTTCAACGTGGACGACGTGAGCGTCTCCAGTGTGGAAAAGGACAAACGCTTTAACACCTATGGCATCCCGCGCAACAAATCCAAGGTCAAGAAATCCGAGGTCGGCAAGGAAACCGTACCCAACGCCAATTACCTGTGGATCAACCTGTTTGCCACCTCGTTGAAGCCGAAAGGCCGCGCTGCGCTGGTGATGGCCAATTCCGCATCGGACGCACGCCATTCCGAGGCCGACATTCGCAAGACGCTGATTGAAAAGAACCTGGTCTACGGCATGCTGACGCTGCCGTCGAACATGTTCTACACCGTCATCCTGCCAGCCACGTTGTGGTTTTTCGACAAGGGCAAGCGCGATGACCGCATCCTGTTCATCGACACGCGCAACATCTTTACCCAAATCGACCGCGCGCACCGCGAATTCTCCGACGAGCAGATTCGCAACATCGCCATCATCAGCCAGCTCCACAAGGGGCGTCGCGAAAGATTCGTGCGGCTGGTAGATCGCTACTTTGCTGCGGGAATGGAGCGCCTCGCCGACAACAAGACTCGTGTCGAGCCCGTGTCCGCGCAACTTTTCGAGGTGCTGGACGATGAGGCCGGCAAACAGGCGGTGGCCGGACTGTTGAAGCAATGGGCCAGCCTCAGCAAACTCCAGACCCGTTACATACAATACCGCGAGAAGCACGCCAGCGAAAAGGCCATCGGTACCCGCAACAAGGCGCAACACCAGTTGCGCGACGCGTTCGATCCGTTTTTTGCCGCGCTGCACGAAGGCCTGAAGCAACTGGATAAGATCGTGCGCCAGCACGAAAAGCAGCAGGCCGAGCAGGCGCAGAAGGAAGGCAAACGTGCCGCCACCGACCGCAAGACCCGGGCACTCAAGTCCGTGCTGGAAGAATTGCACCAGGAAGTGAAAAGTGCAGAAATCTACTACCAGCACATCCACTGGCTGCAGGAGCGTTTTCCCAAAGCGGAATATGAGGACGTCACCGGCCTGTGCAAACTCGCTAGCCTAGCAGAGATGGAAGAGCAGGAGTATTCGCTGAATCCCGGTCGCTACGTAGGCGTAGTGATTGAGGAGGATGGGAAGACGGAGGAGGAATTTATTGCTGACGTGCTAAAGCTTAATGATGAACTAGAAACTCTAAACGTTAACGCCTCAACGCTGGAAAAAATCATCGCGGGCAATATTAGTAAATTCGCTGATGCGTAATGCGATGAAAGTAAATGCATGGCAAAGGAAACGACTGGATGAACTCGGATTTGTCGGCCGAGGCAAATCCAGACATCGGTCGCGTAACGAACCGAATCTCTATGGCGGTCCGTATCCATTCATTCAGACAGCGGATATCATGGCGGCCACGCCGTACATCACGAGCTATTCACAGACTTACAGCGAGCGTGGTTTTCGCCAGAGCAAGATGTGGCCGGCAAATACGCTGTGCATGACCATTGCTGGGGCGAATACAGCGAAAGTTGCTATCCTGAAGATTCAAGCGTGCTTTCCTGACAGCGTAGTGGGTTTCATTCCCGACAAGTCCAAAGCCGATCTTCATTTCGTGCTGTATTCGCTCGGTTTAATGAAGGGCCAGTTTCTTGCCGTCAGTCGTGGTGCGACTCAGGACAATCTTGGCTTGGGCAAATTACTTTCGTTTCCGTTGCTTGCGCCGGAAGTGCGTCAGCAGCGAAAGATTGCCGCGATTCTCTCGGCATATGATGAGTTGATTAAAAACAACCAGCGGCGCATCGCGCTGCTGGAGAAGCTAGGCGAGGAAATCTACCGCGAATGGTTTGTCCGTTTCCGTTTTCCTGACTACGAGAAAGCGAAGTTCATCAAAGGTTTTCCAGCAACATGGAAGGTGAAGCGGTTTGGCGATATCGCCAACTTTACTATGGGGCAGAGTCCGCCGTCAGAGTCTTACAATGAGTCTGGAGAAGGATTGCCATTCCACCAAGGTGTCGGCACTTATGGCCACCGCTTCCCTCGGAGAATTACTTATTGCAACGCGAACGGACGCAAGGCCCGGAAGGGAGATATTCTTTTCAGCGTGCGAGCACCAGTTGGGCGTCTAAACATTGCTGATTGCGACATGATTATCGGTCGAGGCTTGGCAGCGATCAGACATAAGCAAGGGCACAACTCTTATCTGCTTTATTTGCTCAAAGTCGTATTTGCCAATGAGGACATCATTGGCAATGGTTCGATCTTTAACTCGGTTGGAAAAGATGAGCTGACAAGGTTTCCGGTGCTCCAGCCAGATGATGAACTTATTGCGGAGTTTCAGTCCCTCGCCGCCAACATTGACCATCAGATCGAGATTCTGAGTAGAGCAATGGAGAATTTAACGAGAACACGAGACGTGCTTCTTCCTCGCCTCATTTCCGGCAAACTTTCCGTCGAAAACCTCGACATCCAGTTCCCGCCCGGCATGGCGGAGGAGCTGCACGCCTAGCCAATAGCCCGCCGCCCATGCCCAACTTCATCTCCGAGGATCAGATCGAGCAGGCGCTGGTGCAGAAGTTGCAGCATCTGCACGGTTTTGATGCGCTCGACTGTTATACGGAGGACGCGGAGAATCTGAATGATGGCTCGCGACGCGCCAGCAAGCGCGATGTCATCCTCGTGGATCGCGTGCGCGATGCCGCCACCCGGCTGAACCCGAAAGTGCCGGCGCAGGCCATCGACAGTGCACTGGAAAAGCTGCTGGATCGCCGGCAGGCGATGTCGCTGGTCGCCGCCAATCAGGAAGTCTATAACCTGCTGCGCGACGGTATCCCTGTGGAGTTCGACGATGCCAAAGGTAAGAAGCAGCAGCAACGCGTACGGCTGATCGATTTCAATCAGCCGGATCAGAATCGTTACCTCGCCGTTACGCAACTGTGGATCAAGGGCGAACGCGGCTTCCGTCGGCCCGATGTGCTGCTGTACGTAAACGGCCTGCCGCTGGTGTTTATCGAATTGAAAAACTCGAACGTCAAACTCAGGACTGCGTTCGACGACAACCTCACCAACTACAAGCGCGAAATCCCGCAGCTATTCCTGACCAACGCATTTTGCGTGCTGTCGAATGCGATTGAAACGCGCGTCGGCAGCATCACCGCGGAGTGGGAGTATTTCTTCAACTGGCTGCGCGCGGACGACGAACGCGAAAAGATCGACCGCAAGGCGATACTGGAAAAAGGCCTGAGCCTGGAAGGCGTCATCGCCGGTTTATTACCACGGCAACGACTGCTGGATTACGTCGAGAACTTTGTCTTTTACTACAAGGACAACCAGAAGATCATCGGCCAGAACCACCAGTTCATCGGCGTCAACCGCGCTTACGACGCGTTTCGCCGGCGCGAGGAACTCAAGGGCAAGCTGGGCGTGTTCTGGCACACGCAGGGTTCCGGCAAGAGCTTTTCGATGATTTTTTATGCGCGCAAGATTTTCCGCAAGGAAACGGGAAACTTCACGTTTGTGGTGGTGACCGACCGCGACGATCTTGATGGGCAGATCTACCGCAATTTCCTGCATACCGGCACGGTTTCCAAGGCTGATGCCGCGCAGCCGCGTAACAGTGAGGAAATGCGTAAATTCCTCAGTCAAAACAAAAGGTTAGTATTTACGCTCATACATAAATTCAGATGGGACAGGGGACAGGCCTACCCGCTGCTATCGCCGCGAGACGACATCATCGTCATCGTGGACGAAGCGCACCGCACGCAATACAAGTCGCTCGCCGAGAACATGCGCGCCGGCTTGCCCAAGGCGCAATACCTCGCGTTTACCGGCACGCCGCTGCTGGGGCGCGAGCGCAAAACCAATCAGTGGTTTGGCGATTATGTTTCGGAATTCAACTTCCAGCAGTCGATGGACGACGGCGCGACCGTGCCGCTGTTCTACGAGAAGCGCGTGCCGCAGGTGGTCAACCAGAACGAAAACCTCAGCGATGAGTTCTACGAGCTGCTGGAAGACGAAAACCTTGACGATGCGCAGCAGGCCAAGCTAGAAAACAAGTTTGCGGCGGAAATAGAAATCATCAAGCGCGACGACCGCCTCGACAAAATCGCCAAGGACATTGTGTATCACCTGCCGCGGCGCGGCTATCTGGGCAAGGCGATGGTGGTGTCGCTCGACAAGTTCACCGCGGTCAAGATGTACGACAAGGTGCAGGATGAATGGAAAGCACAACTGCGGGAGTTGCGCGGCACCATCGCCAAGTCCAGGGATGATCTGGAAAAGGCGCGGCTAAAGAAGATCGTTGACTACATGCGGGCCGTTGAAATGGCTGTTGTCGTCAGCGAGGAAGCCGACGAGGACAATAAATTCGCGCAGCAGAAGCTGAATATCAAGCCTCATCGTAATCGCATGAGCAAGGTGGACGAGCACGGGCACGACGTGGAGTACAACTTCAAAGAGCCCGAGCACCCGCTGCAGGTGGTGTTTGTGTGCGCGATGTGGCTGACGGGTTTCGATGCGCCGACGGTCTCAACGCTGTATCTCGATAAGCCGATGAAGGATCACACGCTGATGCAGACCATCGCGCGCGCAAATCGCGTGACATCGTGGAAAATCAACGGCGTCGAAAAGCGCAACGGTGAGATCATCGACTACTACAACGTTTTCAGGAACATGAAGAAGGCGTTAAAAGAATATGCGCAGGGCACCGAAGGGCAGGATGATCCGCCGGTCAGGGAGAAAGCAGAACTGGTGAAGCTGCTGGACGACGCCATCGCGGAAGGTGTGGCGTTTTGCCACGATAAAGAGATCGACATGCAGGGGCTGCTTGAGGGCGGCGATATATTCAAAAGCGTGACGAAGTTTGCATCCTACGCCGACAAATTACTCAGCAAGGACGAATGGCGTAAAGGATTCGCGGTTTACGAAAATACGATTACCGCGCTTTACGAAGCCTGCAAGCCGGAGATTCTGGGCAAGCCGGTGGTTCGTTCGGTGGCGGCATTCCAGTATTTGCGCGGCGTGGTGGACAGCATTATCGAGCAGAGGGACATCGACGCGGTCAGCGTGCGCGTCGGTGAATTGCTGGATGAAAGCCTGGTCGTTGACGACTTCAAGACGGCACGACAGGGCAAACCGGAATTTCAGATTGCCAAAACCGGCAGGACCTGGGACTTGAGCACTTTGAATTTCGAAAAGTTGAAAGAGGAATTCAAACAGGCGCCTTACAAGAACATCGAAATTGCCGACTTGCGAGCGTTTATTCAGAAAAAGCTGGAGCAGATGATGCAGCAAAACGCGACGCGCGCCGATTTTGCGCAGCGCCTGCAAAACATTATCGACGCATACAACGCGGGTAGCACGTCGGCGGACGATTACTTCGAAGAACTCAGAAAATTTACCGAGGACCTGAAATTCGAATCGGAGAGGCACATACGAGAAAACCTCACCGAGGACGAACTGGAACTTTTTGATTTGCTTAAGAAGGAAAAGATGACCAAGGCCGAAACGCAACGAGTGCGGCTCGCAGCCAAAGAATTACTGCATCGCTTGAGGGAGGTGCAGCCGCGCGTGCTGGTGCAGGATTGGTATAAGGATTCCCAAACTAAGGGAAGAGTACGCTCGACAGTTGAGGAGGTGTTGCACACTCATCTGCCACAGAGCTACGACCGGGTGCTGTTCAAGCAGAAGTGCGATAACGTGTTTGAGTTGATGGTTGACTACGCGAGCCAGGGATTGAAGTGGGCGGCTTGATGATGGTGCTCGAAGTTTCGCGCTATTTTATGGGTGCAGGTCTTGGCCAAGTCGCGCCCGCGATATCCGTTAGCCGGCTCGTGCCGTAGCTCACCGCCGGGTAGGTTTTATATGGTGATGAGCGCATGCTTGCATTTTCTCGTTTCTTGAAATAAGAAAATTACTTGTAAAGTAGTTTAACTTATTGTATTTTATGTATATTCTTATTTCAAGAAAAGAGAAAATGCCAAAGTTAAGCAATCGGCAAAGCACCCTGAAACCGCAGGACTTATATGTGTTGTTGGCGCTGTTAAGCCGCCCGGGCGGTGACGCTGGCTATACGGCCTTGGCGGAACAGACGGGCTTGGCTATTTCGGCGGTGCATGCGGCGCTCAAACGCGCGGCCGCTTCGCGGCTGCTCATGTTTGACGCGCGGCGACCGGTGCTGCTCAAGCTGCAATTGCGGGAATTTGTGCTGCACGGCGCCAAGTATGTCTTTGCGCCTGTGTGGGGAACGCTCACGCGTGGTGTTCCAACGGCGTATGGCACCGCGCCTCTGAACGGCGTGATTGCGCCTTCCAGTGATCCGGTACCGGTGTGGCCGCACGCCGACGGCGCCGTGCGCGGGCTCAGTTTAGCGCCGCTTTATCCTTCGGTGCCCGACGCCGCGCTGCGCGACCCGCGATTGCACGCAGTGCTTGCCTTGTTCGACGCGATCCGCAGTGGCCAGGCCCGCGAGCGCGAGGCTGCGCAAAAACTGCTGGAGCCTTATTTTTCATGAGCGTGCAGCCCAATCTCGAAAAAATTGAATTGATCGCCGATGTGCTGGGTGATCTGCGCGGGCAACTGGTGTTTGTGGGTGGCTGCGCGGTGGATTTGTTGCTCACGGATACAGCGGCTGCGCCCGCGCGCGTGACGTTCGATGTGGATCTTGTTGCGCGGGTGGATGTACTGAGCGCGTATCACGCGCTTGAAGCGCGGTTTGCCGCGCTCGGGTTTAAGCGTGATATGGCGCGCGACGCGCCAATCTGTCGCTGGCGATACCGCAATCTCGAAGTGGATTTGATGCCCATGGACGCCGCAGTGCTCGGCTTTGCCAATCGCTGGTATCCGCTGGTAGTGCAAACCGCCAGCGACGTTGCGCTGCCCTCGGGATTAACGGTTCGCATGATCAGCGCGCCCGCGTTCATCGCCACCAAATTCGAGGCATTTCGGGATCGTGGCAAAGGTGATGTATTGGGAAGCCATGATCTCGAAGACATCATCAATGTTATCGATGGCAGACCGGAACTACTTGCCGAGATTGCCATGGCTGATCCGGTGTTGCGGCAGTATCTTGGGGAGCAATGCCGCGTGCTGATGGGGGCATCGCGCTTTGTGGATTCGCTGCCCGGCATGATACAGCCCGATGAAATGCTTGCTGACCGCGTGCGGCTGTTGAAGTCGCGGCTGGATCGAATCGCGGCAATGTAGATCATCGGGATATGTGCCGAGTAGTTTCCCCCGCGTTGCCTGCACATGTTGTGGAATGACTCTCTGGACGCTCCACGTGTAACGCCGCATAATCCCTCGCACTTACCACGCCATACTTCAGGAGCAGCCCATCATGTACGACGCCAAAGACGGTTTCTATCAAGCGCTGTGGCCGCGCAGCCCGCGTCAATCCAAAGTCAAAGCGCTGGCCAAGCGTCTTGACACGCTCGATGGCAAAACCATCGCGACAGTTTGGGACCAGGTGTTCCGCGGCAACGAAGTGTTCGAGTATCTTGAAGAAGGCATCAAGGCGCGTTACCCCGGCGCTAAATTTGTGAGCTGGAAGGAATTCGGCAACACCCACGGCAGCGACGAGCGCGCCGTGGTGGCCGCGTTGCCCGCAAAATTCAAAGCGATGGGGGTGGATGCCGTCATCTCGGGCATGGGCTGTTGAGGCAGTTGTACGCCCGCCGTGTTGCGGGCCAGTGCATCAGGTGAAGCGGCGGGCATTCCGTCATCAACGCTGGTGGGCGAAGGCTTCATGACGCTCGCCACTGCTGCGTCCAAAGGTTTGGGCATGCCGAATTTGCCGGTGGCCAAGGTGGTGGGCCATCCCGGCGTGCAGAGCAAGGATCAGTTGCGCAAGAACACGTTGGAAGTCACGCTGCAGCAGGTGATCGACAATCTGCTGACGCCACCGAAAGCAGCCAGTGGCGAATCGGAACCGGCAGCGCGCGACATCGTGGTCGAGGGCAGCTTCGACGAGATCAACGATTACTTTTATCGCCACGAGTTGTCCGACGGTCTGCCGATCGTGCCGCCCACGCCGCAAAAGATCGAACAGTTTTTGCGTTTCACCGACCGCAAAGCTGAGGAGTCATTGGGCAATCTGTTGCCCGACAGTCGCGCCGCAACCATCTGGAGCATTGCGGTCAACGGCGTGATGGCGGGATGCCGTCCGGAATACATGCCGGTGCTGGTGGCGCTGGTCGAGGCGATGGCCGATCACGGTTATGGCGTGGAGCACAGCGGCAACACGCCGGGCGGCGAAACGCTGATTATTCTCAACGGCGACATCATCAGGCAACTGGATTTCAACTACACCCAGGGCGTGATGCGCGACGGCTTTATCGCCAACACCTCGGTGGGGCGCTTCTGGCGGCTGTACTTGCGTAACGTCGCGGGTTTTTTGCCGCACAAAAACGACAAGGCCACCTTCGGCAACACCTGGCGCGTGGTGATCGCCGAAAACGAAGACGTGGTGAAACAAATCGGCTGGCAACCCACCAGTACTGATTTCGGTTTCAAGGCAGGGGATAACACCGTCACCATTTCGCGGCACACCGGCGGCAATCATATTTCATCGGTGTCGGGCGCGACGGCGGAAGAGTTGATGCCCTACGTTTGCGACGCGATGGTCAAGCAGTACTCATGGCAATTCATGTTTTCGGTCGGGCAGGGCTACGACACACTGCGGCCGCAGATGCTGATCTCGCCGATCATCGCCGAGACGATTGCGGCGTCAGGCTGGTCGCGCCGCGATCTGCAGCAGCACTTGTTCGATCATGCGCGCATCCCAGCGCATCACTTCGAGCGCGTGTTGCGCGACTGGACGCAAAAGCCGACATGGGATCTGGCCGCCGAAGTGAAAGCGGGGCACATCCCGAAGGTGTACCACGCGTCCGACGATCCCAATCGCATGGTACCGCTGGTGTGGAAGCCCGAAGATTTCATGATCTGCGTCACCGGCGATTTAACGCGCAACAGCGTGTATGTGTTCGCGCACAACGGGGTGCTGGGGTTTCCGACGTGCAAGCAGATTCAGTTGCCCAAAAATTGGGAGCAGTTGCTGGCGGAGATGAAACGGAAGTGATGTAACTATTTGTTTTTATTGAATTTATTTTGCATCAAAAAATAGAGCGCCAGCGCCGCTGGAATCCCCAGCGAGGCAAACGCCCACCCATAGCTTTGCGTCAGCCAATAGGTGTTGGCGAACACCACGGGGCCGATCATCTTGCCGCAATTCAGATAAACGAACACGCCGCTTAGCACGCCGCTCGCCAATTCAGGCGGCGCAAGGCGTCCGGCTTCCGCCAGCACCGTGCCTGCCCACGCGCCGGTGGTAAAGCCCAGCACCGCGAACAGCGCGTAAATCGCCGGCAGCGGCCAGCCCGGCGCGATCCACAGCGCCGCGACACAAGTGACCAGCATGATCGCGGCGTTCCATGACAGCACCCGCGCGGTATTGCGCAGCGCATCGCAGAGCCAGCCCACGATCACGCGCCCCAGCGCGCTGGCAATCTGCACCACGGTGAGCATCGCGCCCGCTGCCAGCAGATTGAGATCGAACACCGTGACGCATACCACCACCGCATAGGCGCTGACGCAAAATTGCGCCCAGCAGAACGCGCCGCCCGCCAGCGCCATGCGGCGCAGCGGCGCGTGGCGCCATACGGCTATCACGTTCGCCAGCGGTTGCGGCGCGAGCACGCGCGTGGATGCGTCGCGGTCATCGTCCCAGCGCGCGCGTCCGCGCTGCATCATCAGTATCACGCCCGCGAGCAGCACCCCGCTTAACAGCATGGCCCAGCGCCAACCGAAGGCGAGCGCGATGGCTGGCGCGACCAGCGCAGCGACGATGCCGCCGATGGGCACGCCGGTTTGCTGCAACGAAAAAATGAAGTTGCGCCGCGCCGGCGGCGAAAACCGCATCAGCAAATGCGAAAACGCCGGGCCCAGCAGCCCGTAGCCGAAGCCGATGAAGATCGCGCCCACCGCAAGGAACGCGGGCCACGGCGCCATCATCGATATCATGCCGGCGGCGACGCAACCATGCCCCGCTTGGTACATGCGGCAGCCGCCAAAGCGGCGCGTGACATTGCCAAACCACGTCAGCGTCACCAACTGCCCCACGCATATCAGCGTGATGAAATAACCGATCAGCGAGGCATCGATGGCGTATTCTCGCGCCACCACTGGCGCCACGGCGGGCAACACCAGCAGCGCCATCGACGCCATCACGTGGCCGGTGAGCAGTGCGCCGACGAGAAAAGCCAGCGGGATTTCCTTTTTCGGCGTCTCCGCGATTGCATCGTTCATGAGCGTACTGTACCTGATAATCGCGCCGCGCAAGCAAGCGCGGCAACGAATTTCACGCGATGACCGTAACAAGGGATAATCGCCCGCTCCAACTTTGTTACCGGAGCCACACAATGCTGATCGCTGATTCGCAAGTACACGTCTGGGGCGCCAACACACCGGAGCGCCCATGGCCGGGGCGCGCGCACGCACAGCGCGACCTTCCGCTGGGCCACGAAGAACTGCTGCAGGAGATGGATGCCGCAGGTGTTGAGCGACTGGTGATCGTGCCGCCGTCGTGGGAGGGCGACCGCAATGATCTCGCGCTGGCGGCGGTGAAAGCGCACCCCGATAGATTCGCGATCATGGGCCGCTTCAATCCGGAGTTGCCCGACGCGCGGCAAACCATTCAAAACTGGCGCAAGCAGCCCAACATGCTCGGCATGCGTTTTTCGTTTCACATCCCCGTGTTACAGCAGCCGCTGCTCGACGGAAAATTTGACTGGGTGTGGGCCGAGGCCGAAAAGCAGGGCATCGCGCTGATGATCCTGGTGCCGCAACCCATGGTGGCCGCCATCGACGACGTGGCGGCGCGTTACCCCACTCTCAAAATCGTGATGGATCATATGTCGCTCACCAGCGGCAAACCGTTCGACGAAACGTTCAGGGATTTCGACAAACTGCTGTCCATCGCCAACCGCCCCAACGTCGCAGTCAAAGCGAGCGCGCTGCCGTGCTACTCCGCCGAGCCTTATCCGTTCACCAAAGTGCAGGCGTATGCGCGCAAAGTGTACGAAGCGTTCGGCCCCAGGCGCACCTTCTGGGGCAGCGATCTGTCGCGCTCGCCGGTGCCGTACCGTCAACAAATCGACATGTGGCTGAACGACGCGCCGTGGCTCAAGCAAGAAGACAAGGAATGGGTGATGGGGCGCGGGATTTGCGAATGGCTGGGGTGGAAGCTGCCGTAACGGCGGTAGTAATCGTAGCGTGCGCCATGCGCACGACAACGGCACGACGACAGCACGACGACGCCAACGGTGGCATCATTCACACACAAACAACAGACACAAGGGCAACCCACATGAACAAAAT
>JAYVQD010000021.1:0-12405 GCA_043777275.1 Nitrosomonadales bacterium | reverse complement strand
AGTAGAAAAAATAAAAACCGGCAAGACGCCGGTAGGGTAAGGCGGACATGAATGCTCGCGGAAAATTGACACAGCCACACAGGAAGAGCGTAGAAATTATACATTAAAAACAGATACTTACAATTGCCAAGCATGGTCTGCGCAGGGCACCCTACTGCACACGAGCGCGCGCCGCAACGGCAGCGGTTTTTTTGCGTATGCGCGGTAGTCGGCGGCAATGCTCAAGCGTTAAAGTAGCGTAGCGATCAAATCGACGCGTGGAACCATCCACTAGTTTTTGCGGTCTCACATAAGTTCGGCTGATGGCGAAGCCGAGGTTGCGTGAACCGCGCAAGCGCCAGGTTACCTGCCGCACGCAACACGCTGCATGTAAGAGAATGAGCACCTTCCACGCGCCCCGCCCTCGCGCTGCAATCCAAACTTAAATCCTGATCAGGAGAAGACAATGAAACAACTGTTTATTTATGTGCTTTGCGTTACCGTGGCTGCCGGTGGTTTGGCCGGATGCGAGTCGATGTCTGAAACCCAGAAAGGAACAGCCGTCGGCGCGGGTGCAGGCGCGGCCGCGGGTGCTGCCATCGGCGCAATCAGCGGCGGCAATCGCAGCGCGCGCGCAGGCACCGGAGCCGCGATCGGGGGCGTGATCGGCGCAGGTGCCGGCTACCTCTGGTCGCAGCGCATGCAACAGCAAAAGCAGGCAATGGAACAAGCCACCAAAGGCACCGGTGTCGCCGTCACGCAAACCGCCGACAACCAGCTCAAGCTCGAAATCCCCAGCGACATTTCGTTTGATACTGGTCGCTACGACATACGCCCCAATTTCGCGCCGATACTGGATCGTTTTGCCGCCAGCCTGCGAGACCATCCCGCCACCAACGTCGCCATCGTTGGCCACACCGACAGCACCGGCACCGTTGCCATCAACGATCCGCTGTCCGTCAATCGCGCAGCCAGCACGCGCGACTACGTAGCCGCACGCGGCGTATCCGCCAATCGCATCAGCGTCAGCGGACAAGGGGAGCGTTATCCCGTTGCGGATAACAATTCAGAAATGGGCCGCGCGAAAAATCGCCGCGTGGAAATTTTCGTGGCCGAGCCTGCGCCGGCGCAGACACAAGCGCCAGCGCCTGCACCTGCACCTGCACCTGCCGGCAGGGGTTATTAGGCTCACGTAGCACTTATTGATGCCCATCGGTTTTCGGGGTGCAGCAAGCGAGAATGGCAAAGCAGGCACTCGCGCAGGTGTAACGAGAAAATTCCCCTGAGAGCCGCCGAGCAACGCAGGCGCGACGGGGGAAGTCGGCGAGGACTGTCTGAGTCCTCGCGTGCTTTTTGCGAGGGCGAGTTCCGCAGCCGCCCGGTGCATCGAGTAGCGCAGGCAAGGGCACACTTGAAGCGAAGCAGAAGCCCGTAGTACCGGCGAACCGGGGGCGCCTTCTTTGGGTTACCTTTCTTGGCGGTTCAAGAAAGGTAACCAGCCGCCGGGCTGCCCCCGGCGAAGTTGTAGTTGAAGTCAGCGGCGCATTGCAATCGAAAACATTCGGCGCAATGCGCTTCGCTTATTGACGCCCTCCTACGACTTATTCGTTAGACGAACTGAACAAATTTGTAGTCAGTTGCAGTTACGACAGTGTTTTGAAATCCCACGTCACTACGCATTGCTATAACAATTGCTGCATACGCCTGCTCTCTCTGTTGATTATCCGCGCCATCGAGACGCGCAGTATGTCGAGCTTGCAGGCCAAGAAAGTGGTTTAGCGACTTAAGTACGTCATCAGACGCCCACAACCATGTAGCCGCATATGCCTTATGGAAACGCTGTTTAGCTTCTGGTGTTGAGTCATGTCCAGAGATGAACACGCGAAGCGCGTCACACATTTCTTCGTAAACACGGCGCCGCCGTTCAGTCACTTGACCTTCAGCAAGGAGCGATGTTTTGAGTCGCTCGATCTCCGCCACATGAAGAGACCTTACACCCTCGACTAGCTCAGTAAGATGGGCTATATCTTCTTTAGAGGCTGTGTTTTTCCCTTTTTCGGACAGATAAGATCGCACATATTCACGAATTATTAAGCCCAATACTGCCAGACCAATGACACTAACTATAGAAAGGATAAGGGCAACAGTTTCCACTCTTGATAGTCTCTTCGCGAGATTTACTGCTTCCAGTTATGCTTCGTCAGGATCAGGATTTTCCGTAGCAGCAGCCGCCTGCAACGTCGCCACCACATCCGCCGGTGCTAACGCAGCAATGCGCGGGGTCCCCGTCACCACATCCGCATTCTGCGCCCGATGCCTTAACGCGTGATCCATCAACGTCAGCGCCATCATCGCTTCGCAGATCGGCGTCGCGCGTATGCCCACGCACGGGTCGTGGCGGCCATGCGTTTCAATCGTGGTGGCGTTGCCCGCCGCGTCGATGGTGCGGCGTGTGAGCCGAATGCTTGAAGTCGGCTTCACCGCGACATTGACCACGATATCCTGCCCTGTGGAAATGCCGCCGAGGATGCCGCCGGCGTTGTTCGATAAAAATCCTTGCGGACACATTTCGTCCGAATGCTCAGTGCCCTTTTGCGCCACTGCCGCGAAGCCCGCGCCGATTTCCACGCCTTTCACCGCGTTGATGTTCATCATGTTGTAGGCGAGATCGGCGTCGAGCTTGTCGTACACCGGCTCGCCCCAACCCACCGGCACGCCTGACGCCACCGTGGTGATCTGCGCGCCGACGGAATCGCCGGATTTACGCAGCTTGTCCATGAATTCTTCAAGCTGCGCGACAGCCGATTCATCCGCCGCAAAGAATGGATTATCGTGAACGCAAGCCCATGTTTTAAAAGGGATTTTTATGGGGCCGAGTTGCGACATATAGCCGCGTATCTCAATACCGAATTTCTCACGCAACCATTTGCGCGCAATCGCGCCGGCCGCCACGCGCACCGCCGTCTCTCGTGCCGATTGGCGCCCGCCACCGCGATAATCGCGGATGCCGTACTTCTGCCAGTACGTGTAGTCCGCATGTCCGGGCCGAAACTTGTCCGCGATCTTGGAGTAGTCCTTGCTCTTCGCATCGGTGTTGCGGATCAGCAGCCCAATCGGTGTGCCGGTGGTGCGCCCTTCAAACACGCCGGAAAGAATTTCAACTTTGTCTTCTTCGCGCCGCTGCGTGACGTGACGCGAGGTGCCGGGCTTGCGACGATCGAGATCAATCTGCAAATCCGCTTCGGTCAGCGCCATACCCGGCGGGCAGCCATCGACCACGCAGCCGATGGCCGGGCCGTGAGATTCGCCGAAGGAGGTAACGCAGAAAAGAGTGCCGAGCGTGCTGCCGGACATGATGGAAAATTCCGAATGAAATCAAGCACTAGTTTAACACACGCGACTCGGACGCCGAGCAGCAGTCGTCAGCGCTTGTCGCTCTTTTCTGTGGATGCAGGCGTTGTCCCCAGTTGCTTCACCAAGCGCCACGCCATAGCCCCCAACACCAGTACACCCAAGCCCAGCACACCCCACAAACTCCAGCGCTTCCAGTCGATTTGCTCCTGCAAACGCGTTTCACCGCCGAGTTCTTTTTGCGCTTGTGCTGATGCCGTCTGAACATTAACAGTGGGCTGCGCGCCGGTTTTCGCCGCGCGCACCGACGCGCCGGCATCGTCGCGATAACCGGGGATCAGCGATTCAATCGGCAGCGAACCCGTCTGCGCACCGCGATTGCCAGCGTTACCATAGGCGAGTGTGAACGGCGGCGCACCGCGCGCGGCAAACACCAATTGATGCGGCACCCAACCCGCATTCAACACCGGCGTGCCGCTGCCGAGACCGCCGCCGCGTTGATCGACGCGTATCATCCACCAGCGTTCGGCGTTCATACCCGGCGCGCCGATCTGAATATCGGGGCTGGCGATTTCGCCGCCGGATTGACGCAGCCGGTACGCCACGCCGCGTGCGACGCTGCGCCACGGTTGTTCAGCTTTGTCGCGTGCCAGCACCTCGACTTGCGCGATGGTGTTCAGCTCAGGCAACTCAAGACGCAGGCGGTCTATGGGAAACTGCCCTTTGCTGTCGAACACGTACTCGCCCGTCTTTTCAATTTTGGCAGCGGTGAGTTTGCTCCATTCACGCGGTGCTTCGACGAATTTTTCTGCCAACTCCCCGTTCGCCGTAGTGAGTTCCGGCATCGCATTTTTCGTGCTGTCGCTCACCCACGCGAGGCGCAAATATTTCGCCTTCTGTTGCGGCAACTCAATGTGCTTTTGTTGCAAGCGCTGACCGCCAACCTCCAGGCTGACCAGCGGCGCGCCCGCCACCAGCGTGCGCCAGCTCGATAGATCATCGCTGGCATCGATACGCAACTTGCCGGAAAAACCTTCGGTGGCTTTCCAGTCGAGTTCGATGGCACGCAGCGCGCGATCCTGCGCGTTCAGATCAATGAGATAACCCACGGTTTGCTGCGATGGCGCCGGCGAACCTGCGGTTTTCACATCGACACTCACCGCGCCACTCGCGCTGCGCCGCACGCTGATCGCCAAGCCATCAACACTTGCGCCCGCCGCAGCCTTCAATGGAAACAGTGTGAGGGGCACGATCGCGCCCGCGTCTGCTTTTTCCGTGCGGCGCGGCCGCCACGCGTACGGCACTACCTCATTCACGCCGTTGAACACGCGCACATCACCGAGGTCACGCCGCGTCACGCCCTGATAAACCGCCGGCGGCAACGACACGTCATACAGCGCCTCGCTGCCACTGGCCTCAATGGGCAGGCCATAGGCGTATTCGGCAGGTTTTTCCGCTGCACACACTATCCCCGAGGCTACAAAAAGTGCAATAAAAACAAAGGCTTTCATTTAACCTCCTCAACTCGCATGGATTTCGGCGGCACCGGCGCAAAGTAACCGATCACCACACAGAACAAACCGACGCCGATAAACGACACGATGCGCTCCACCGTGCCGGTGTTCGACAAATCGACGAACGCCAGTTTCGCAATCACCACCGCCAGCAGCGCTGCGCCCACGAACCACAGCGCGCGCAGGCTGCGCTTGTTGGCGAAGAACATCGCGCCCAGCGCGAGCAAACTCCAAAACAGCGAGAACGAGGCCTGCACCAGCGTGGAATGCATCATCGTGTTGAAGCGGAACGGCACATCCGCGTAGTGATGCAGCGTGCGCAGCAGCACGCCGTTCAATGCGATAAACAACACGATGCCGAGTATCGTGAGCGCTGTTTTTGTGGCAGGCAACTTTGCACCGGGAAGCTGCATGCGCCGCACCAGCACGTACCAGGTTGCCAGCGCCAGCAACGCGCCGAACTGCGCGAGATCGAGCGGATTCACCAGCGGCACATACGGCAACGGCGCCGGATTACCATTGCTCGTAAAGTTCGCAACGATAATCCACCCCAACAGAAACACCGCCACCGGCAGCGCGCCGAGATACAAATAACCCCGTTGCCGCTCACGTACCGGCCACCCGATCGATGCGCCCCGTACCGCGAACGTGGCGATCAACGCGCCCGGCACCACCGCCCACGCGATCAACGGCCACACACGGCGGCCTTCGACATAGTGATCAATCTGCCAGCCGAATTCCCACGACGCCACGATCGCCAGCAGCCAGAAACCCGCCGCGTGCCACCAGTCGAGCCACGCGGCACCTTCATAGACCTCTGACTTATGCATGCGCAACACCGTGAGATGCACCGCGAACGCAATGAGCCAACCCACGTATCCGTGATACTGAAACGGATGCCGCACACCGTCACCGGCCATGCCGAGCAGCGTGCCTGCCATCAGCGGCAGCAACGCCAGCGCGGCGAATCGCGCCATGTGCCAGTCCCAGCGTTTCCACAAAGCTGCAAATGCCGCGCACGACCCTGCGAAGAAAATCAGTTCGGCATTCCACTCCGCGCGCCCGCCGACATGGCGTTCGATCTCCAGCACCCCGCCGCCCAGCCACCACAGCGCGCCCCACACAAACAACGCGCGCGTCACCAGCAATTCGTTTTCGCCGATCACATCGCGCCGCCGTTCAGCGTAACAATTGATGAACAGTGCCGCTACGCTCACCATCACGCAGCCGAGATAACTGGCATTCAATACCGGCAACAGGTGTTCCGGCTGCGGCGCATGGCTGAATTTCGACAAAAATGCGAGGCCCGCGGCGATCTGCAGGAACATGCCGAACGCCCGCGCCAGCAAGCGGTTCTGCCGCACGCCCACCCATACGATGGCCGCGCCCTCCACCGCCCACACTGCCGAGGTCCAGCGCGCATCCAGCGCCAGCGGCACCGCCAGTGTCGCGAAGCCAATACCGAGCGCGAGGAATGATTCGACCAGTAAGCGCAACGAGTCGCGTTTTTTCGCGTGGAGCAAGGTTGCCAATATCAAATACAAAGCGGCCACGGCCAGCGCGCTGATCGCGGCGCCGAACTCCGTGCCTTTCATCATCGTCGCCTGCATACCGAACGCCACCAGCGGCACGCCAAACACAATCGTGCCATCGACGTAGTGCGTGAGTTTCGGCGACTGGCGCAGGGCAAACAACACCGCAATCGCCACATACATCAAGAAGAACAAGATTAAAAACGGCTCGGTCGTAGCAAACATTTCAGGCCGATAACGATCCATGCCCCACGCCAACCCAATCAACGCCGTAAACGCAAAGCCCACCAGATTCAGTTCGCGCCACGCCTTGAACCACGCGATAAACAAAATACCGGCGTTCAGTACCGCGTAAAAACTAAACAGCGCCACATGACTGCCGCCGCCGGTGGAAGCCAGTATCGGCGCCAGAAATCCACCCGCAGCGCCGGTGATCGCCAGCGCTTTGGAATCCTGCACAATCGCCAGCAGCGCGGCAAAAAACGCCATCCCCGCAAGCAGAAAAAAAGCCAAGGTCGGCGGCACCAATTGATACAGCCGCAGCGCCGCAAACACCGTGAGATACAGTATGCCCACGCCGCCGCCTTGCAGCATCAGCGCGTAATCCGCTCGTTTGTGGCGCAGACGCCAACCGACCACCAGCAACGCGATGCCGCCCAGCGCTACGCCCGCGAGCCGCAACTGAATCGGCACAAAGCCGCGATCAGAAGCGTACTTGAGCAAAAACGACACGCCGATAAACAGCACCATTATGCCGACGCGCACCAGTGTGTTGCCGCCGAAGAAAAAATCCCACAACGCTGAAGGCGCTTTCGGTTTTGAAGGCGCGGCGGGCTTACGTCCCATCGGCTGGGACAGCGCGGGGGGCGGCGACTTGGCGGCGACGACAACCGGGACAGGAACATCAGGCACCGGCGGCGCCACGCTCAATACCGCTTGCACCCCACGCGCAGGCGTCTCGACAGGCGCAGCCACGCTGCCGCCCTCCAGCGTATACACCCGCTCGGTCAGTTTCCTGACCATCACTTCGAGCGCGGCAATGCGCGCGTCAGCGGCAGCGGCTTTGGGCTTGCCCGACAACTGCATCCCGACAATGACGCCGACGATGGCACCGACAACCGCCCCGCCGAATCCGCCTATGGCCCCCAGAAACGCGCCAACAATTAATCCAACAAACCACATAGCGATCTCCCTATGGTTTTGTTTTCACAACTATTTTTCGCCGCCGCGCAGCGCTGCGACAAGCTGCTGCAAGCCTTCAGGCGTCACGTCCCGCGCCGCCACCGGCGCACCCACGCTCATGCCGATCTTGGCGAACAACCCCAGCCGAAACACGCGCGCGATCAAAGAGCCGCCCTGCCGCCCGAAAAAGCTGCCCCACAGCCCGCGCAGTGCAATCGGCACCACCGGCACCGGCGTGCGGTCGATGATGCGTTTAATACCGCCGCGAAACGGGTACATGTCGCCGGTATCGGTAACGCGCCCCTCGGGGAAAATGCAGATCAGATCGCCTGCTTCGAGTCCCTTGGCAATTTCGTCGTAGGCGCGCTCCAGCATCACCGGGTCTTCTTTCGCGGGCGCTATCGGTATCGAGCGCGTGGCGCGAAACAGAAAACTCAGCACCGGCGTATTGAAACGCTTGTGATCCATCACGTATCGCGTCGGCCTTCTGCACGCGGCAGCAATCACCAGTGCGTCGATAAACGTCGGATGATTCGCCACCAGCATTGCCGCGCCTTCTTCGGGAATGTTATCGAGGCCCTTTTTCTCCAGACGGTACACCGAGTGAATCAGCAGCCACACCAGAAAACGCATCAGGAATTCGGGCACCAGCGTGTAGATGTAAATCGCCACCAGCGCATTGAGCAAACCGGTGAGCAGGAACAACTGCGGAATGGTCATGCCGAAGCTCAAGCCGAGTATCGCCACGCCCGCCGCCAGTACCATGAACAAAGCGTTGAGGATGTTATTACCGGCGATCACCCGCGCCTGATGGCTGGGTTCGCTGCGGCTTTGTATCAGCGCATAGAGCGGCACAATATAAAAGCCGCCGAAAACCCCGATCATCAGCAGATCAAACAGCACGCGCCAACTGCCCGCCTGTTGCAGAAAGGCCATCGCGCCTAGTGTTACGCTGGCTGCACCATGCGACGCCGGCGACGCGAAAAACAGATCCACGGCGAAGATCGTCAACCCGATCGAACCAAACGGCACCAGGCCGATTTCGATTTTGTACCCGGATAATTTCTCGCACAGCAACGAACCGAGACCAATGCCGACGCTGAACACCGACAGCAGCAACGTCACCACATGCTCGCTGCCGCCGAGTACGTCTTTCGTAAAATTCGGAAACTGCGACAAAAACATCGCGCCGTAAAACCAGAACCACGAGATGCCGAGTATCGACAAGAATACCGTGCGGTTGGTGCGCAAAAATTTAAGGTTCGCCCAGGTTTCAGTCAGCGGGTTCCAGTTGATTTTCAGTTCCGGCGACGGCGCGGGCGACAGCAGCACGGAGCGGCTGACCCAATAGCCCACGACGGCAACAACAATCGCGGTCGCCGCCACCCACATCGCGCCGGAGGGTTTGATGCCGATCAGCACACCGCCCAGAATGGTGCCAAGCAAAATCGCGATGAAAGTGCCCGCATCAATCAAGCCATTGCCGCCGACCAGTTCTTCCTTTTTCAGATGCTGCGGCAGGTAGGCGTATTTCACCGGGCCAAACATGGTCGAATGCATGCCCATCATGAACAGCGCGATCAGCAGCAATTCAAGATGCAGAAAATAAAACCCCAGCGCGCCAATCACCATGATCACGATCTCGAAAACTTTTACCAACCGCGTGAGCAACGCTTTTTCGTATTTGTCGGCCAACTGCCCTGCGGTGGCCGAGAACAAAAAGAACGGCAATATGAACAGCCCCGCGCACAGATTCACCAGCAAGCTCGAACTCATGGTGGTCATGCTCGCCGCCTGAAACGTGAGCATGATGACCAGCGCGTTTTTGTAGACGTTGTCGTTGAACGCGCCCAAAAACTGCACACTGAAAAACGGCCCGAAGCGGCGCTGTTTCAACAGATCAAACTGGCTGGCTTCCGACATGCGGCACCCCTTGCGTGTAGTTTACGTAACTATTTGTTTTTATTGTGTTTTTCTGCAACCACACGCACACGGCGCTTGCGTATCGAGCGTATCGACAACAATCCGGCGATCAATACAAACCCGCCCAAGGCCGGCGACCACGGCGGCATCGGTTCGTCTTTCAGCGTATCCGGCTCGATCAGTTCCCTGGGAAACGGACGCGGTCCGACCGGCACGATTTTCCATTGCGATTTGTCTTCCGGCACACGCTTCATGTATTCGTCGATCGAGGCCACCGGAAACGAACCGAACGCGCGGCTCGACGGCAACTGCGGGATGCGCACAAATACCAGCGCTTCGAGGTCTTCGCGCAGCAGGTTTTCCAGTTTGCCCGCGGCCACGCTGCCGCCTGCGCTCGTCATCACACCGGCTATGCGCAACAAATCACGCCCTACCGCATCGTACGCCGCCGCCGGATACAAGCGGCTTTGTTCTTCGATCAGATAATCGTACGCCTGCTTGCCGCTGGCGAAGCTGCGATCTTCGACGGATTTATACGGATACGCCGCAATCGCCTTTACCACGCTGGTCGGGCCTTCCATGGGAATCGTCCAGCCCAGCGTGCGCAGGGTGTCGATGCTGATGCCGGCGCAGTTGGCGGTGGCGTGCCGGTAATAAAAATCCTGACGATACAAATGGTGATACACCCGCGACATCGCCCCTTGATAGGCATAGGCCGCGCGGTCGCTTTTCAACACCGCCACCAGCATGTACGACGGGCGATACCACGATTGGCCGCTGTTCACATCGGCCATGTAGTTGTCCATCGGCAGCATCGCGGCGGTGATGCCTTTCTCGCTGAACGAACCGAGGTTATAGAAGTTGTTCACCGTCCAGTCGGCAAACTCGCCGCCCTTGGCGTGGCGCCCGGTGGCGATAGCGAAATGCCCGCCGTGCGCTTCATCGTCATCACCTTGCGCGCCGTTTAACATGATGCCGATCACCGCGCGGCCCGACCAATCGCGCGCGGCGCCGGCAGACGCGCCCGCGGTATTTTCCCACAGCAGCCGTGTTTCAAAACGCTCGTCGCGGCCATTGGCATGTTTGCGCACCAGCCCCAGCAGCGATTCGCCCGCTTGCAGCGGCTGGCGCTTCATCTGCGTTTCGTCGATAACCCAATCCTGCGGCCATAACGTGCGCGCTACGAACGTATCATTTTGCATTTCGCCGCGCAGTCGCACCGGGCGCTGCTGAAAAAAAGCCTTGCTGCTGTCGTTGTAGAAAGACAGATTGGTCTTGATCCTGGGTGTCACTCTGAACGACAAACTTTTTCCATCGCTGAACTGTATGGCATCGCCACTCGCAGCCAGCGTGACATCCCGCACCATGCTCGGCGAACCGATCCACAGCATCGGCGGGCGCGCCTGATGATCTTCTGCGGTTGCGCCGGCATACCAGCGTTTGACGTCTTCCTGCGCCGTGACGCCTCTGGAAAAATCAGCCGCTTTGATGCCGGCTTCCGGCACCGCGACCAGATCATCGCGAAAATACCAGAGCGCCTGTTTCGGCGTGGCGCAGGCTTTGCAATCCCCTTGGGTCAGGCGAAAGTCCGAACCCTGATACAAACCAAACACCGTCGCCGCTGCGGGAATAATCGCAGGAACAGGCACGTAAGGAATCGCCTCCTGCCCGCGCGCCACACCGGCGCCCATGAACAAAACCACTGCTACCACCGCGACTATCGCGGCGAAAATTCGTTGCAACATTTTTTTTATGCCCTCCCGCCAGGCTGAGGCGAAACGATACACCAAAAGGGACGCGTTCATGGCAGCTTCACTACCTGGCGTTGCACCACGGCCTCACTGCGTTCCACGAAGCGGATGACGGATTCCACCGTCACCGACTGATAGCGCCCCGCTTGCATTTCTTCGTTGGTGTGGTCATTGAAATGCACGTTGGCGGCAAACAAACGTGCGCCGATGCGCTCAAACGGCGCAATGCGAATCTCCGAGGGCGCATAGTCGCGTGCGCGCAACCAGCGCTGCGCCTGCGCGCGGTTTCCGACCTCGCCCGGCGGCGCCATCGCGGCGGCAATCTGTTCGAGCACCCATTGGTTGGAGTTCTGATGACGCGTCGCATACGGATGCGCAATCAAGCTATAGCTGCGCTCATGCAGGGTCAGCGGCAACGCGGTCGCCGCCACCGCCAGCAGCCGCGCCTGCAATGCCGGGGCAGGTATCACGATGATTGATTCAAAAGCAAATACGTCATCGAGAAAAAAGTTTCCCAGCCCCTCGTCGTACAACGCCGACTCGCCCGTGCCGCACTGATTGAGCATATGGGTCAGATGCCAGCGTCCCTTGGGATGATCGCGCAGCGCGAACGCCATATGCGAGTAGCGCAAACCGTGCTTCGACATATCACGCCCGACGCGGCCCACCAGCGCCACCTCGGCGCCGCTGGCGTCGAGCGCCTCGCGCGTGCGCAACGCAAGTTGCAGCGCCTTTTGCACGGTGACGGCATCGGGCTTGACCTCCTGACAGGTACGCCCGGCATAAGCGGGCTCGCTGATCGTAAGCGTCATTGCTAAAGCGACAAGCATGAGTCGAATAGTGCGCATGGTGTGCTCCGGTGGATGTCGCTTAGCGGCTATAACGCGATTGATGAATCAACGATTGCCCGATCTCGTTGGGGATAAATGCAATCGTCTTGCCCGATGCCACCAGCACATAGCCCACGCCCGTTGCCGATGCCTGCACCGCGCTGCCCACCGCCACCGCCGACGCCGCCGCGCCGTCGAGCAACACCGTCACCACCTCGCCGCTCGCGTTGCCCACGTTTTTAACCACCACCGACACCCCGTGCGCGGACTGCTCGACGCCAGTGACGATCAGTTCGCCGCCAGCGGCCAGCACGCTCATGCTGCCCAGCACCACCAGGCCGGA